>NZ_JBELQE010000092.1:0-33846 GCF_040270385.1 Methylorubrum podarium
TGCCGATCATCGTGAACTCGCCGTTGCGGAAGCGGAACGAGGGATCGCGCGTCGTGCGGAAGGAGAAGAGCGTGTCGGTCCAGTGATGGACGGAGAGGACGCGCTCCTCGTTGTACTTGCTCATCGGCCGCAGGTTTCCCGATTCTCGAAGCGTCGAAAGCGGGCTCTTCTCGCAGTTGCAGCATCCGCGTCAAGACGCAGCGCTGCCACAGCGCACCGAATGCGGGTTTGTCTGGAACTGTTCTTGAATCCGGCGCATGGCTGCCCCGGCGCGCGTGCATCGCCGGATCGGCATGGAGCGGCCGTCAGCGGGCTTCTTCGACCCGCACCTCGCTCATCACGAGCGGCGTGTGGTGATGGCCCGTATGTGCCGCGAAGACATTGCCGGAGACGCGCACCGCGCGACCGGGAGTGACTCCCAGTTCCTTGCTCGTGGCGGCGAGTTGCACCGCCCGGACACCCGACACCGCCTCGTCGAGCCCGGACGTATCGGCCTTGTTCGCCTCCATGCAGATCGGCTTGGGCAGAAGCAACACCAGGACGGTCTCCGGTGCATCGCCCTGGGCCACGCTCTCGTAGTTCGGGATCCCCGGATAGGTCTTGACCACCAGCTTGCCCGAAAGGGTCAGACGTTCGGTGTAGCGGAAACAGGGGGCTGCTGCCGCAGGGCCCGCCGCCACGCAAAGCGAGACGGCACTCGCCAGTGCGAGAAGGACTTTGGTCGTCGCGCCCCGCATCGCCTTCTTCCTCACGTCGAACCGACCCGAAACACAACCGTAGCATGATTCGCGATCGGCTCGTGGACCGGACCGGCCCTAGAGCGGCTTCAACCCCGCCTCGATCTCGGCCCGGCGCGGTTCGAGGAAGGGCGGCAGGGCGAGGCGCTCGCCCAGGGTCTCCATCGGCTCGTCGGTGGCGAAGCCCGGCCCGTCGGTGGCGATCTCGAACAGGATGCCGTTCGGCTCGCGGAAATACAGGCTGCGGAAATAGTAGCGATCGACCGGGCCGCTGGAGGGGATGCGCTGCTGCTTGAGGCGGTCGGCCCAGGCTTCGTAGTCGGCGTCCGGGATGCGGAAGGCGACGTGGTGGACGGCGCCGGCCCCCTGGCGCGCCGGCCTGCTCGTGTCCTTGAGAAGCTGGACCTCGGCGGCCGGACCGCCCGCGCCGGTCTCGAACACGGTCACCTCGCCCTCGGGCAGTTCGAAGGTGCGGGCGCGGCGGAAGCCGAGGATCTGCGTCAGAACGGCCTCGGTGCGCTCGGGCTGCGAGACCGCGAGGCGGATCGGGCCGAGGCCCCGGATCTGGTGCTCCGGCGGCACCGGACTGCCGTCCCAGGGATGCGCCTCGCCCGCCCCGCCGTCATCGACGAGGCCGAGGCGCTGGCCCTCGCCGTCCTCGAAGTCGAGGGTGAGGCGCCCGTCCCGCTCGATCGCCGGATGGTGGGTCACGCCCTGGCGGCCGAGATGCTCGCGCCACCAGTCGAAGCTCGCCGCGCCGCCGACGCGCAGCAGAATGCGCGCGATGCTGTCGGTGCCGCGCTGCTCGGGCGGCGCCGGCCAGTCGAAGAAGGTGATGTCGGTGCCGGGCGAGGCGCGCCCGTCGGCGTAGAACAGGTGATAGGCCGAGACGTCGTCCTGGTTGACGGTCTTCTTGACGAGCCTGAGCCCCAGCACGCGGGTGTAGAAGGCGAGGTTGTCGGCCGCCCGCGCCGTGATGGCGGTGACGTGGTGGAGTCCGGTGAGCTGCATCGTGGGAGGCCTCGCGCGGGGAGCGGGTTCGGCCTCCACCAGATAGGGGGTTTGGGCGCGGACCCAAGGCGCCGATCTCGCGCCGTCGTTCGGCGACATGGCAGATCACAGACCGGACACAAAAAAGGCCGGCAACGCGTCCCCGCGTGCCGGCCTCGTTCGAACCCGCTTCGGGGTAACCTGCTTACAGCCCCGTCGGCCGCCCCGCGGCGACCACCAGCATCCGGCCGTCGCCCAGCGTGCGGGCGCCGGCCCGGCGGATGTCGGCCTGGGTCACGCTCGCCACGAGGTCGTTGCGGCGGGCGATGTAGTCCATGCCGAGCCCCTCGAAGGCGATCTGCACCAGCTGGTTGGCGATCTTGGTCGAGGTGTCGAAGCCGAGAGCGTAGGAACCGGTCAGGTAGTCCTTGGCCTTCTGCAGCTCCTCGTCGGACGGGCCGTCGGTGATGAGGCGGTGGATCTCGTCGCCGATCACGTCGAGGGCCTCGACCACGCGCTCGTTCTTGGTGGCGGTGTAGCCCCAGGTCATGGCGACCGCCCGGTGCGAGGTGAGCGAGGTGCCGACCGAGTAGGCCAGCCCGCGCTTCTCGCGCACCTCCTGGAACAGGCGGGAGGTGAAGGCGCCGCCGCCCAGGATGTGGTTCAGCACGTAGGCCGGGATGAAGTCGGGGTCGCGCCAGGCCACGCCGGGGAGGCCGAAGCGGATCACCGATTGCGGCACGTCGAGATCGACGACGATGCGCCGCCCGAGTTCGTTGATCGCGGTCGGCGGCACGGGCTTGAGCGGGCCGGCCTCGGGCAGGCCCCCGAAGGCCTGCGCGATCATCCCGGTGATTCCCGCCTCGTCGAAGGCGCCGACGGCGGCGACCTTCAGGCCGCCGCGGCCGATCACGGCGCGGTGCATCGCCACGAGGTCGTCGCGGGTGATCGCCGAGAGCGTCTCGACGGTGCCGGCGGACGGGCGGCCGTAGGCATGGCCCGGGAACGCCTCGCGGAAGTAGCGGCGGGAGGCGAGCACGCCGGGGTCGTTCTGCTGGTAGCGCAGGCCGGCGATCATCTGCGCCCGCACCCGCTCGATGGCGGCCGGGTCGAAGCGCGGCTCGGCGAGCGCCAGGGTGAGCAGGCGGATCGCCTCGTCGGCGTGCTTCGTCAGGGTCTTGAGCGAGCCGCCGATGGAATCGGGACCGGTATGGAAGCTCAGCTCGATGGCGCGGGCCGCCAGCGCCTCCTGGAAGGCGTCGGAATCGAGGTCGCCCGCGCCCTCGTCGAGCAGCCGCGCCATCATCTGCGCGGTGCCCGCCTTGCCCTCAGCGTCCTGCGCCGCACCGCCCTCGAAGGTGAAGGAGAGCGCGATCATCGGCACCACCGGCGAGGCGACGTGCCAAGCCTCGATGCCGGGGGCGGCCGCGAGCGGCAGCGCCTGGGTCGGCGTGGTCGCGGTGCGGGTGCCGGTCTCGGCGAGATTCATCGGAAGTTCCTTGGAAAGCGTCTTTTCGCGAACGGCGCCGCCGGCCTTCCGGCGACGCGGAGAATCGCGTGGCGTCAGGCCGTCGTGACGTCCGTCTCGCGGGCCTTGGTGAGGTAGCCGGTCACCGAGCGGGCGGGCACGAGGTAGCGGGCGGCGACCGCCACCAGCCGGTCGCGGGTCACCGCCTCGATCTCGGTCGGCCAAGCGCGCACCTCCTCGACCGTCTCGCCGATGGCGAGCGCCGAGCCGTAGATGCGGGCGAGCGAGGACTGCGAGTCGGAGGAGTAGACCGTCTCGGCCACGAGCCGGATCTTGGCCCGCTCGATCGCCACCGGGTCGAGCGCCTCGGGCGCGCGGCGCAGCACGCGGTCGACGTGCTCCTCCAGGGCCTCGAGGGTCACGCCCTCGGCCGGCACGGCGTAGACGGCGAACCGCGTCTCGTCGATGGCCGAGCCCATGTACCAGGCGCCAGCATTCACCGCGACGCCCATCTCCAGCACCAGCTTGCGGTAGAGGAACGAGGTCGCGCCGCCGCCGATCACCTCGGCCAGCAGTTCGAGCGCGTGGCCCTCGCCGTCGCGGGCGGTCATGCAGGAGGGAGTGAGGTAGAGCCGCTGGAAGGTCGGCTGCTCGACCTTCGGATCGGCCACCGCGATGCGGCGCATCGCCCGCGGCTCCGGCTCGCGCGGGCGGGTCCGGAGCGGCCGCGCGCCCTGCGGCGCGACCCGGCCGTAGGTGTCCTCGGCCAAGCGCCGCACCTCGTCGGGCGTGACGTCGCCGGCCACCACGAGGATCGCGTTCTCGGGGGTGTAGAAGCGCTTGTAATAGTCGATGGCGTGGCCGCGGTTCAGTTCCTCGATCTCGTGCATCCAGCCGATGATCGGGATGCCGTAGGGGTGGTGCACGAACAGCGAGGCGGCCATCGCCTCGGAGAGCTGCGCCGACGGGTCGGTCTCGACCCGCATCCGGCGCTCCTCCAGCACCACGTCGCGCTCCGGCGCCACCACGGCGTCGTCGAGGACGAGGCCGCCCATGCGGTCGGCCTCGAAAGCCATCATCGTCGAGAGATGGTCGCGGGCGACGCGCTGGAAGTAGGCGGTGTAGTCGTAGCTGGTGAAGGCGTTCTCCTGGCCGCCGAGCGACGAGACCGCCTTCGAGAAGGCGCCGGCCGGATGCTTCTCCGTGCCCTTGAACATCAGGTGTTCGAGGAAGTGGGCGATGCCGGACTGGCCGATCGGATCATCCGCCGAGCCGTTGCGGTACCAGATCATGTGGGTGGCGACCGGCGCGCGGTGGTCGGGCACCACCACCACGTCGAGGCCGTTGTCGAGCACGAAGGCGGAGACCTCCGGGCCGCCGGCCTCGGAGCGCCCGAACGGGGCGGCATCCACGCGGCCGGCGTGGTTCAGGCCTCGCTGCGGTCCCACGGGCGCGATGGCCTTCCGGTAGAGGTGCATCCTGCTGTCCTTTGCGGGGGCCCTTCCGCCCTCCGCGCTTTCCGTCTCGACGATCCCGGCATTGTCCCGAGATTGGTTGCCGGTGGCAAATCCCGTACCGCGCGACGTGTCCGCGCGGTGACGGTCCGTCCGATTGCGTGACGACCGCGCGAATCCATCGAGAGCGACGGACCCGCACGAAGGCGGTGGCGCTCAGCGCCCGGACGGATTCCTGATATAGGCACGCGGATCGGCTTCGTCGCGGTCGTTGATTGGGCCACCGACGGGGCCGCCCTGCGGCTTGGCGACCTTGATCGGCGCCTTGCGGTAGCCGGTGGGCGGATCGGTCAGCGTGTCGCGGTCGGGCTCGACCAGGGACGGCTCGACCGTCTCGGACTTGCCCTTCAGCAGTTCGAACGGGTTGAGCCAGGTCGAGGTGCGGGTGTCGCCCTCGCCGGGGGTGTTGGCCGGCCCGGTCAGGGCGCCGGCGCCGGCGCGGCGGCCGGCTTCCAATTCGTAGACCGAAAGCGTCTCGTTGTTGTCGTTCATGCGCCCCTGCGCGCCGCGCACGATCGGCTTCTTCGCCTCGATGGCGGCCCGCTCGCGCTGGATCAGTTCGGGGTCCTTCGGCCAGGCCGGATCGGCCTGGCGGGCCCGCGGCACGGGCAGGCCGGCGGTCAGGTCCTCCTTGCCACCGAGCTTCGGCGGCATGGCGAGCGGCGCGCGCTCGCGATAGGTGATCGCGGGGCGTTCCGGCTCGATCAGGCCGAGATTGCTCAGCGTATCGCGCATGAACTCGCCCTCGGCGCGGGCCGCGCCGACCGCAAGGCAGGGCAGCAGGGCCGCACCCAAGGCAAGGGGCCGGATCGTTCCGAAAGCCCGCGAGACGCTGCGCCGCCCGTTCATGCCAATTTCCCCAAGGTTTCAAAGACCGGCTCCGCCCGCTTTTCATCCGGGGCAGTCAGCCGGACGGCGATTCAACGTGAATCGCGGACCGAGACCTTCGAGACCGAGGTGAGCCGGGTTTCGGGCGAAGGTATGGCGCCTTGACGCGGAGGAGACCGCGCCTCGCCTCAAGGCTGGGGACGGCCGCCGTCCTGCGCGACGTCCGTCGGCGCCCTGCGCCCGGCGGGCCGCAGGCTGTCGAGGATCAGGCCGACGACGCCGGCGACGATGGCCGCATCCGCCACGTTGAACACGTACCAGGACCACGTCCCCGCATGCAGGTGGACGAAATCGAACACCGCGCCGTAGGCCGCCCGGTCGATGGCGTTGCCGAGGGCGCCACCGACGATGAGGCCGAGCGCCACGGTGAGCAGCCGCGAGCCGGCCCGGTACATCCACACCGACAGGCCGACGGCGGCGGCGAGCGAGACCCCGACGAGCAGCCAGCGCCCGAGCCCGCCCTCCTGCTGGAACAGGCCGTAGGAGACGCCCCGGTTCCAGACCACGACGAAGTCCGCGAACGGCGCCAGCCGCCAGGGCTGGGTCATCACGAGGTCGGTGCCGAAATAGAGCCAGAGCTTGGAGGCCTGATCGAGGGCCAGCGTAGCGAGGGCCGCGATCAGGCCAGCGCGGAAGGGGGTCATCACGAGACTCGGCCCACGACGCGTTTCCGCTCCCCCCTCTGCGGGGGAGGGTGCCTCGCGGATGCGAGGCGGGAGAGGGGAGCGACGGCGAAGGATGAAGCGCCCGCCATCCGACGCGCCGCATCGTCCGGCAGCCGGGCTCCCCTCACCCGACCCCCTTCGGGGGCCACCCTCTCCCGCGGAGGGGAGAGGGGGCGTTCGCGGTTCGCGGTGCGCCTCACGCCGCCCCCGGATGCGCCGCATCCCACTCGCGCAGGGCCGCCGCGTCGCGCGGCGTCACGTCGGGATAGTCGCGGTCGAGCCCGACCTCCGGGGTGACCCGCCAGGAGCGGGCGCATTTGCGGCCCGCGGCGCGCTCGGGCACCACCGCCACGCCCTTCACCTCGTCGAGGCGGAAGGCGTCGGCCGGTCCCTCGCCGGCGCGGACCGTGATCGCCGAGGTGATGCAGATGTCGGCGAAGTCGACGCCGTCGAGCGCCCCGAGCAGGTCGGCGTCGGACACGTAGACGGTCGGCGCCGCCTCCAGGCTCGCGCCGATGCGCTTGGCGGCGCGCTCGATCTCGAGCGCCCCGGTGACGACGCGGCGCAGCTTGCGCACCTTCTGCCAGCGGGCGGCGAGCGCGTCGTCGCGCCATTCCGCGGGCGTCTCCGGCAGGGTCTGGAGATGCACCGAGCCGTCTTCCGACGGGTAACGGTCGAGCCATGCCTCCTCCGCCGTAAAGGCGAGGACCGGCGCGAGCCAGATCGTGACCCGGCGGAACGCCGCGTCGATCACCTGGAGCGCGGCGCGGCGCGTCACCGAGGAGATCGGGTCGCAGTAGAGCGCGTCCTTGCGCACGTCGAAGTAGAAGGCCGAGAGGTCGCCGGTCATGAAGCCGTTGAGCAGCGCCACGATCCGCTTGGTGTCGAAGGCGGCGTAGGCCTCGCGGATCTCGCCGTCGAGCTGCGCCAGGCGATGCAGGATGAAGCGCTCCAGCTCCGGCATCTCACCGAGCGGCACGTCGTCGCCCGGCACCCGATGGGCGAGCGAGCCGAGCATCCACCGGAGCGAGTTGCGCAGCTTGCGATAGGTCTCGGCGAAGGTCTTGACGATTTCAGGCCCGATGCGCAGGTCGTCGGAATAGTCGGCCGCGGCGACCCAAAGCCGTAAGATGTCGGCGCCCGATTCCTTGATGACGTTCTGCGGCGCGACGACGTTGCCGCGCGACTTCGACATCTTCTCGCCCTTGGCGTCGAGGACGAAGCCGTGGGTGAGCACGACGTCGTAGGGCGCATGGCCCCGCGTGCCGCAGGATTCGAGCAGCGAGGACTGGAACCAGCCGCGGTGCTGGTCGGAGCCCTCCAGGTACATCACCGTGTCGGGCCCGCCATCGACCGCCCGGCGGATGCCGGCGAGGCCGGGGAAGGCTTGCGCGTCGTCGAGCACGAAGGCGTGGGTCGAGCCGGAATCGAACCAGACGTCGAGGACGTCCGTCACCTTTTCGTACTTGGCCGGATCGTGCTCGGGGGCCAGGAAGCGCTCGGTGGCGTTTTCAGCGAACCACGCATCGGCGCCCTCGGCGGCAAACGCCTCGGCGATGCGGGCGTTGACCGCCTCGTCGCGCAGCACCTTTCCGGTCTCGCGCTCGACGAAGACGGTGATCGGCACGCCCCAGGCGCGCTGGCGCGAGACCACCCAGTCGGGCCGGCCGGCGACCATGCCGTTGATCCGGTTCTTTCCCTGGGGCGGAACCCACTGCGTCTCCTCGATCGCGTGCAGCGCGGTCTCGCGGAGCGTGCGGTTGCCAAGGGAATCCACCGGCCGGTCCATGGCGATGAACCATTGCGGCGTGTTGCGGAACAGGACCGGCTTCTTCGAGCGCCAGGAATGCGGGTACTGGTGGCGCAGCACGCCGCGGGCGACCAGCGCGCCGACCTCCGTCAGCGCGGCGATGAGCGCCTTGTTGGCGTCGCCCTTCTCGCCCTTGGCGGTGAAGACGAAGCGGCCGGTGAAGCCCGGCGCCTCCTTCGTGAGCATGCCGTCGGCATCGACGGTGTAGGGGATGCGGGTGTCGATCCCGGCTTCCGCGAGGCGGCGGCCGTTGGCCATCCAGACCTCGAAGTCCTCCCGGCCATGGCTCGGCGCCGTGTGGACGAAGCCGGTGCCGGCCTCGTCGGTGACGTGCTCGCCCTCCAGCATCGGCACCGGGAAGCCGTAGCCGGGATCGAAGGCGTGAAGCGGGTGCGACAGGGTGAGCCCGGCGAGGCTCGCCGCCGGCACGTCGGCCACGCGCTCGAACGCCTCGACGCGGGCGGCCTTGAACACGCCCTCGGCGAGCGCGTCGGCGAGCAGGTAGCTGTCACCGACCTTGGCCCAATTGTCCTCGGCGGCCTGCGTGACGCGGTAGAGCCCGTAGGCGACCCGCTTCGAGTAGGCGACGGCGCGGTTGGCCGGCAGCGTCCAGGGCGTGGTGGTCCAGATCACGACGCGGGCACCGGCCAGTTCGGCCGGGGCGCCCGCGCGGATCGGGAAGGCCACGAACACCGTGTCGCTGACATGCTCCTCGTACTCGACCTCGGCCTCGGCGAGCGCGGTCTTCTCCACCACCGACCACATCACCGGCTTCGAGCCGCGGTAGAGCTGGCCCGAGGCCGCGAACTTCATCAGCTCCGCGGCGATGCGCGCCTCGGCGGGATAGGCCATGGTCGAGTAGGGATGGTCCCAGTCGCCGGTGACGCCGAGCCGCTTGAACTCCTCACGCTGGATGTCCAGCCACTCCGCGGCGAAGGCCCGGCATTGCTGGCGGAATTCCAGCACCGGCACCTCGTCCTTGTTCTTGCCCTTGGCGCGGTACTGCTCCTCGATCTTCCACTCGATCGGCAGGCCGTGGCAGTCCCAGCCCGGCACGTAATTCGCGTCGCGGCCGAGGGCGCCCTGCGAGCGCACCACCACGTCCTTGAGGATCTTGTTGAGCGCGTGGCCGATATGGATGTTGCCGTTGGCGTAGGGCGGGCCGTCATGCAGCACGAAGCGCGGACGGCCCTTCGCGGCGGCGCGGATCTTCTCGTAGAGGCCGATGCTCTTCCAGCGCTCCAGCAAGAGCGGCTCGCGGGTGGGCAGCCCCGCGCGCATGGGGAAGTCGGTCTTCGGCAGGAACAGCGTTCGCGAGTAGTCGCGTGCGGCCGCGGGGGCGGCGTTGGTCTGGTCGCTCATGGGTTCGGCAGGATTCTCGTCGCGAGGGACGGCGATAGGGAAACGGGCGGAGGGCTTCACCCGGCATCCGGGGCGGCCGCCGGTGCGGCGCCTTACGCGGAGGCCGGGCCCGTAATTCGCGTCGCGCGGGGGAAGAGGCCGAACATGCCGTGCTTCTAGAGCGCTCCCCCGTCGAGGGGAAGGGCCAACGGCCGGCGCCTGGCGAAAGCCGGCCGGCCGCCGCCGCAGGCCGGTCGGGCCGCCTCGCACGTCTTCCGGACCCACTTCATCCACCGACATCCCTGCGGCATCGGACCGCCCAAGCCTTGCAAGGACACCGCATCCTTGCCATCAGCCCCGCCCGTACGGGACCTTGGCAGATCGAAAAGTCGGGCCGGGTCGCCCGAAGCGTCGTCGGTTACAAAGGCGGCGCCGACTACCGGCGTGCGATTGAGCACTGAAATCAAAGAGACTAGCGTCCGCCTAAAGCCGCCCGGGCGAGGCCGCGCAACACGGTATCGGTGAGGAAACATGGCCCATTCCGCAACGCATGATGCGGGCGTGCCCGCCGCGCACGTGCCCTGGTACCGGGTGCTCTACATCCAGGTGCTGATCGCCATCGTGCTCGGCGTCCTGCTCGGCTGGTACAGCCCGAAAACGGGCGTGTCGCTCAAATGGCTCGGCGACGCCTTCATCGCGCTGATCAAGATGCTGATCGCGCCGATCATCTTCTGCACCATCGTCCACGGCATCGCCTCGATCGGCGACCTCAAGAAGGTCGGCCGCGTCGGCCTGAAGGCGCTGATCTACTTCGAGGTGGTCTCCTCCATCGCGCTCCTCGTCGGCATCATCGTCGGCGAGGTCATCCAGCCCGGCGCCGGCTTCGGCGCCGACGTGTCGAAGCTCGATGCCAAGGCGGTCGAGAGCTATGCCAGCAAGGCGGCCGCCGATTCCACCGTCGCCCACATCCTGGCGATCATCCCCAAGAGCTTCTTCGACGCCTTCGCCACCGGCGACCTGCTCCAGGTCCTGCTGATCGCGATCCTGACCGGCGTGGTGCTCACCGGCATGGGCGAGAAGGGCGCCGGCATCACCCGCGGCATCGACGCGGCGGGGCAGGTCTTCTTCCGCATCATCGGCCTCGTGGTGAAGCTCGCCCCCATCGGCGCCTTCGGCGCCATGGCCTTCACCGTGGGCCAGTACGGCATCGGCAAGGTCGTGGACCTCGCGTGGCTGGTCGGCACGTTCTACACCACCTCGCTGCTGTTCATCTTCGTCGTGCTCGGCGGCATCGCGGCCTTCGCCGGCTTCTCGATCATCAAGTTCCTCGCCTACATCAAGGACGAGCTGCTGATCGTGCTCGGCACCTCGTCCTCCGAGACCGTGCTGCCGCACATGATGACCAAGATGAAGCGGCTGGGCGCCTCGGATTCGGTCGTCGGCCTCGTGATCCCGACGGGCTACTCGTTCAACCTCGACGGCACCAACATCTACATGACGCTCACCACCCTGTTCCTGGCGCAGGCGGTGGGCGCCGACCTCTCGGTCGGGCAGTACGCGACGATCTTCCTCGTCGCGATGCTGACCTCGAAGGGCGCTTCGGGCGTGACCGGCGCGGGCTTCATCACCCTCGCCGCGACGCTGGCCGCCATCCCCGGCAATCCGGTGCCGGTGGCGGCGATGACTCTCGTGCTCGGCGTCGACAAGTTCATGTCGGAGTGCCGCGCGCTGACCAACCTCATCGGCAACGGCGTGGCCACCATCGTCGTCTCCCGCTGGGAGGGCGAGCTCGACAAAAAGAAGCTCGCCGAGGTGATGGCGCATCCGGTCGCGATCGGCACCGAGATCTCGGACGAGTCGCCGGAAGGGCCGGGCGAAGATGTGCCTCCCACCGCTCCGAAGGCCGTGGCGGCGCAGTAAACCCGTCTTGGCTTCCGAGCGGTTGCGCATCGGGATCGATCTCGGCGGCACCAAGATCGCCGGGATCGCCCTGGACGCCGACGGGGCGACGCGGGCGGAGACCCGCGTGCCGACCCCGCGCGGCGACTATGCCGGAACCCTCGACGCCATCGCCGGCCTCGTCGCCGCACTGGAGCGGCAGGCCGGCACAGCGGGGGCGAGCGTCGGCGTCGGCATGCCCGGCGCCGTCTCCCGCGCCACGGGCCTGATCAAGAACGCCAACTCGGTCTGGCTCAATGGCAGGCCATTCGTAAAGGATCTCGCCGCCCGGCTCGACCGCCCGGTGCGGGTCGAGAACGACGCCAACTGCCTCGCCGTCTCGGAAGCCGTCGACGGGGCCGGCGCGGGCGAGGCGATCGTCTGGGCGATCATCCTCGGCACCGGCGTCGGCTCCGGGATCGCCCTGCGGGGGCAGGCGCTGACGGGCCGCAACGCCGTCGCCGGGGAGTGGGGCCACAACCCGCTTCCCCAGCCCCGCGACGACGAGCGCCCCGGCCCGGCCTGCTATTGCGGCCGTCACGGCTGCATCGAGACCTGGCTCTCGGGGCCCGGCCTCGCCGCCGACTTTTTCCGCAGTTCCCGCCAGACACGGACCGGGGAAGAGATCGTTGCCGCCGCGCAGTCCGGCGACCGGCCGGCGGCGGACGCGATGGCGCGCTATATCGACCGCCTCGGGCGCGGCATCGCCCACGTGGTCAACATCCTCGACCCCGACGTGATCGTCCTCGGCGGCGGCCTCTCGCGGGTCCAGAGCCTCGTCGCCGCGCTGCCCGAGGCGGTCGCGCCGCACGTCTTCTCCGACGCCTTCGACACGCCGATCCGGGCCAGCCTGCACGGCGACGCCTCGGGCGTGCGCGGGGCGGCATGGTTGTGGAGCACGACATGATCGGCTGGATTCGTCGCCTGTTCGGGCAGGAGCGCCCCTCCCCGCCGCCCATGTCGGCCTCGCCCCTATCGGCCTCGCCCTTGCCGGCCTCGCCCCTGCCGGCCACGCCGTTGCCGGCCTCGCCTTTGCTGGACTGGGAACCGACGCCGCAGCCGCCGCAAGTGCGCAGCGAAGCGGAGATCGACGCCGTCGAGGCGGCCCTGGAGGGCCTGATCGCCGCCGGCCTGCGGCTCGGCCCCCACTACGAGGGCCAGTCCGTTCGCGGCGTCGCCCGGTCGATGGCGGAGCATCCGGAATTCGCCCTCGGCGACAACAACGAGACCCTGCCGCTGACCGAGCGTGCCCCGGACGCGCTGGCGATCGACATCCTGTGGAGCTACCGCGCCCTGGCGGACGGGATCGAGGACGAGTTCGCCAATGCGGCGATCTTCGTCGATCACTGCTACGACGGGGCCGACGAGGAGCCCTACCGCGCGCTCTTCGCCCGCGTGATCGAGATCGCCGGCGTCTGGACCTGCCGCGGCCTCGCCGTCTCCCGGGTGCCGGGGCTCGGACCCTACGGGCACGGCTTCCGCGTCGCGTTCGAGACGGAGCCGCCGATCCCGGCGATCACCTTCCCGGCCGACAAGAACTTCGACTGGAGCCTGCTCGAACAGCTCGACGCGTGCCGGCCGGCGGGTGAGACGCGCCGCTTCCGGATCGCCGCCGACGGCGGGGCGGGGCTGGTGCTGTTCCTCGACGACGCCGCGGCGCGGGCGATCGCCTTGCGGCTCGGCTGGGGGCCGGACGATCTCTGAGGGCCGGTGCGAGCCCGTTCTCCGGCAAGCGCCGCGCTCCTCATGCTGAGGCGCCGAGCGAACGCTCGGCCTTGAAGCACGCCGGAACGGTCGATCCTAAGGCACCGGTTAGTCGGGAGAGATGTCGCGGTGTGCTTCGAGGCCGCTG
This sequence comes from Methylorubrum podarium, assembly GCF_040270385.1. NCBI lineage: Bacteria > Pseudomonadati > Pseudomonadota > Alphaproteobacteria > Hyphomicrobiales > Methylobacteriaceae > Methylorubrum > Methylorubrum podarium. Next base: position 13,204 of record NZ_JBELQE010000092.1, read on the forward strand.
CGCGGCGCCTCAGCATGAGGGGCGGCGCGGAGGCCGGAAAGGGTCCGTCGTCGAAGCTGCGAGAAGCCACGCGGGCTCGAACGTCACGTCAGCATTGACTTCACCCCCGCGCCTTCCGAAAACCCGCCGTCCCCTCCGCGGGGCGTTGCTTCCGAAAAACACGGTCCCATCATGCCCATCCTGACCTTCCCCGACGGCAACACCCGCGCGTACGACGCCGCGGTGACCGGTCGGACCGTGGTGGAGGGCATCGCCAAGTCGCTCGCCAAGCGCACGGTCGCCATGGCGCTCGACGGCACGGTGCGCGACCTCGACGACATCATCGAGCACGACGCCGCGATCGAGTTCCTCTCGCGCGACGACGCGCGGGCGCTCGAGCTGATCCGCCACGACTGCGCCCACGTGCTGGCGGAGGCGGTGCAGGCGCTCTGGCCCGGCACGCAGGTGACGATCGGCCCCGTCATCGAGAACGGCTTCTACTACGACTTCGCCAAGGACGAGCCGTTCACGCCCGAGGACTTCCCGAAGATCGAGGCGAAGATGCGCGAGATCATCGCGCGCGATGCCCCGTTCACGAAGGAAGTCTGGACGCGCGACGACGTCAAGAAGCTCTTCGCCGACAAGGGCGAGAGCTACAAGGTCGAGCTGGTGGACGCGATCCCCGCGGGCGAGGATCTGAAGATCTACCGCCAGGGCGAGTGGTTCGACCTCTGCCGCGGCCCGCACATGACCTCGACGGGCAAGGTCGGCACCGCCTTCAAGCTGATGAAGGTCGCCGGCGCCTATTGGCGGGGCGACGCCAACAACCCGATGCTGACGCGCATCTACGGCACGGCCTGGGCGTCTCAAGGAGATCTCGACGCCTACCTGCACCGGCTGGAGGAGGCCGAGCGCCGCGACCACCGGCGCCTGGGCAAGGAGATGGACCTCTTCCACTTCCAGGAGGAGGGTCCGGGCGTCGTGTTCTGGCACGCCAAGGGCTGGACGATCTTCCAGGAGCTGATTGCCTACATGCGCCGCCGCCTGAAGGGCGACTACGCCGAGGTGAACGCGCCGCAGATCCTCGACAAGTCGCTGTGGGAGACCTCCGGCCACTGGGGCTGGTACCGCGAGAACATGTTCGCCGCCCAATCCGCCGGCGAGGAGGCCGAGGACAAGCGCTGGTTCGCCCTGAAGCCGATGAACTGCCCCGGTCACGTGCAGATCTTCAAGCACGGCCTGAAGTCGTACCGCGACCTGCCCCTGCGCATGGCTGAGTTCGGCGTGGTCCACCGCTACGAGCCGTCGGGGGCGATGCACGGCCTGATGCGCGTGCGCGGCTTCACCCAGGACGACGCGCACATCTTCTGCACCGAGGACCAGCTCGCCGCCGAGTGCCTGAAGATCAACGACTTGATCCTCTCGACCTACGCCGATTTCGGCTTCGACCAGATCCTGGTGAAGCTCTCCACGCGCCCCGAGAAGCGCGTCGGCTCCGACGCCCTGTGGGACCACGCCGAGGCTGTCATGCACGGCGTTCTCGCGCAGATCGAGGCGGCTTCAAACGGCCGCGTTCGGACTGAGTTCAATCCGGGCGAGGGCGCGTTCTACGGGCCGAAATTCGAGTACGTGCTGCGCGACGCCATCGGCCGCGACTGGCAGTGCGGCACGACGCAGGTGGATTTCAACCTGCCGGAGCGCTTCGATGCCAGCTACATCGACGCCGACAGCCAGAAGAAGCCGCCGGTGATGATCCACCGCGCCATCTGCGGCTCGATGGAGCGCTTCACCGGCATCCTGATCGAGCATTTCGCAGGGCATTTCCCGCTCTGGCTCGCGCCGGTTCAGGTGGTGGTGGCGACGATCACCAGCGACGCCGATCCTTACGCCCGCGAGGTGGTCCGCGCGCTGGAGCGCGCCGGGCTGCGGGTGGAAGCGGATCTGCGCAACGAAAAGATCAACTACAAGGTCCGCGAGCACTCGCTGGCGAAGGTACCGGTGCTGCTGGCGCTCGGGCGCCGCGAGGCGGAGGAGCGCACGGTCTCGGTGCGCCGCCTCGGCAGCCAGAAGACCACGACGCTGGCCCTCGACGCGGCGCTCGCCGCCTTCGTCGAGGAGGCGACCTCCCCGGACCGCCGCCGGGCCGAGGCCGCCGCCGACAGCCTTCCGAGCACCGACGCCGTCCTCGACGGCCGGCACGTCGAGGTGCCGGCGCCGTGACGGAAAGAGGGGTGCGAGCGCTCGCGCCTCACCCCTCCATCGCCCGCGCCAATTCCGAAAAAACCCGCGGGTCGGCGCATTGCGCCACGTTGAAGCGCATGGAGCCGGCGGCGCCCTGGCTGAGCGAGAAGACGTTGCCCGGCGCCAGCACCATGCCGCGGGCGAGCGCCCGGCGGGAGACGTCCGCCGCGTCGAGGCCGGCGGGCAGGCGCGCCCACAGGAACATGCCCGCCTGGGGCACGAAGGGCACGGTCACGCCGACCTCCGCGAGCCGCCGCACCACCGTGCCGCGGGCCTCCGCCAGCCGGGTGCGCATGGCATCGACGTGATGCCGGTAGCTGCCCTCGGCGAGGAAGCGGTGGACGGTGGCGGCGGTGAGGTGGTTGTCGCTCAACGACACCGCGAGCTTGAGATCGACGAGGCGCTCGACCCAGTCGCCGCGGATCGCGATCGCGCCGATGCGGGCTCCGGTCGAGATCGTCTTCGAGAAGCCGCCGACATGGATCACCCGGTCGAGCCCGTCGAAGCCGGCGAGCCGCGGGCCCGGCTCCGCCTCGAAATCGGCGTAGGCGTCGTCCTCGACGATGAGCGTGCCGTGCATTTCGGCGAGCCGCAGGATGCGGTGGACGGCGACCGGGCTCAAGGTCGCGCCGGTCGGGTTATGCAGGCCGGAATTGGTGATGTAGAACCGCGGCTTGTGCGCGATCAGCGCCCGCTCGAACGCGGCGAGATCTGGCCCCTCGGGCCCGAACGGCACGCCGACCATCTGCAGCCGGTGGGCCCGGGCGAGCGCCTGGAACGAGAAGTAGCAGGGATCGTCCAGCAGCACCGTGTCGCCGGGCTCGGCGAGGAAGCGGATGATCAGGTCGAGGGCGTGGGTGACCGAATCGGTCAGCACGAGCTGGTCGGGATGGGCGCGGATGCCGCGCTCGGTCAGCCGCAGCGCCATCTGCTGGCGCAGCAGCGCGTGGCCCTGCGGCGTGTCGTAGAACATCACCGCGTCGCCCCGGCGGGCGACCTGGCGCAGGGCCCGGCGCAGCTCCGCCTCGGGCAGCCAGTCCGGCGGGAGCCAGCCGCAGCCGGGCCTCAGGGAATCCGGCCGCGCCTCCAGCGATTGCCGGGTGATCCAGACCGGATCGACCGCCCGGTCGAGCCGCGGCCCGATCGCGGTGAGGCTGAGCGGCTCCGGGCGGGCGGAGACGAAGAAGCCGGAGCCCGGCCGCGAGACGATGGCGCCGCGCGCCGCCAGCCGGTCATAGGCCTCGACCACGGTCGATTTCGAGACCTGCATGCTGTCGGCGAGGCCGCGCACCGAGGGCAGCCTTGCGCCGGGGCCGAGCGCCCGACCCTCGATCCGCGCCTCGATGGCGCGCATCACCGTCTCGACCCGCGAGAGGACCGGCTCGGCAACCGCCACCGTCATGATCGCTCCTCCGAACTGTACCGGCCGACGTCCCGGACAGTTCTTCGGAATCGTACTGCAACCGTCCCTGTCGGGAAAGCGGCGGCTCCCTCATATCGAGGCCATCGAGAGATGGGAGACGAACCATGACCTTCACCGACGATATCACCGCGCCGCGCGGCGGCACCCGGACATGGATCGGGCGGCGCGTCCGCGACCTCATCGTTCTGTTCGGCGGGTTGGCGCTCGCCCTGCCGCTGATCGTCCCGTTCGCCTGAGACGGTTTCCGGTTGATCGCTTCGGTCAGGGCTGTCCCCTCCCCCTTGTGGGGAGGGGTTCGGGGTGGGGGTGGTGCAGACGGCACCGCCGCGCTCGATCCGGCACCACCCCCACCTCCTGCCTCCTCCCCACAAGGGGGAGGAGAGAAGCGACGGAGGCCGAAGCGATCAACCGGAAACGGCATGAAATGTCCGAGCCTGCCGTTCGCCGAGGCGTACGGTTCGAGCGGGCACGGCACCATTGCTGGACACCGGAAGAGGGGGGAAGCCATGGACGTCTGGTCTCATTCTCGTGAGACCGCCGCCGCGGGATGGGGTGTCTACGGGGTCCGTGACGCCATCGTCTTCGCCGTCGGCTTCATTCTGGCGCTGGTGCTGATCGCGCCGTTCGGCTGACGGAGGCCGGCTGCTCAGCCCTCGGTGCAATTCGCCGCGAACAGCGCCCGCGTCCGCTCCATGGCGGTGAACGCCGCCGGACTCGCCGGGCTGCGCAGTTCCGGCCCCTCGGGCAGCCGTCCGAGGAAGTTTTCCGCCAGATCGGCGACGAACGGGCGGGGCCCGGTATGGGTGCCCATGCGGTTCCTCACATCGACCGTGCCGCACAGCGCCCCGGCCCGGCCGATCCGCAGGTCGGCGACCCTGGCTTCCGGATCGCGCATCTGTTTCTCGATCAGGACCAGAGCCGTGCGCGCCGCCTCCGCACCGACACCCGTGTCGGAGCCGTCCACGACGGTCTGAGCCTCGGCCGCGATCGCGCCGGCCAGGATCAGGGAAGCCGCGAGAGCGGTCGCACGCCGACGCATCGATTTCAGCTTCCCTTGGCCACGACCTCGATGTCGCGGTCCATGCCGCTCTCCACCTTGAACTCGCGGGTGAAGACCTGTCCGTCGTGGCGGGCGATCAGCACGTAGTCGCCCTCCGCCAGGGTCACGGAGGGGAAGGCGCCGATCGCCTCGCGGATCGTGTCGCCGCCCGGCGTCAGCACGCTGAAGGCGGTGCCGGCGAAGGCTTCGGAGCCGGGGGCCGCCACGAGCTTCAGGGTCACGGTGGCGGCGCGGTGGTTCATGGTCGCGTCGGTGACCTTGCCGTTCTCGACCCGGAGATCGGCGCGCTGGATCGCGTTCGAGTCGCCGTAGCTCGACACGACGTGGTAGGTCCCCTCGGGCAGGCGCACGATCTCGCCGGCCTTGATGCCGCTGCGCACGAGGCGCCCTTCCGAGTTCGTCCCGATCGGCACGTAGACCGAGAAGCCGAGCTGGTTGCCCGGGATCTTCTGGTCGCCGACCGCCCCCGACAGCTTGAGGGCGCCCGCGGCGACGCGGAGCTGATCCGTGTTGGCGGTGCCCGCCATGGTGATCCGCTTCGAGGCGCTGGCATAGCCGTAGGTGACGGTGGCGACGTAGGCGCCGGCCGCGAGCTTGAAGGTCGGGGCGGGATCGTTCGAGCGGGCGACGATGGCCGGGCGGGTGCCGTCCCCGTTCTCGCCGTAGATGCGCCAGGTCAGGCCGGAGCGGATCGGCCCGTTCGCGCCGACGAAGACCGCCGAGAGCGACAGGTCCGCCTCGCCTTCCGCCGCGGGCGGCGGCAGAACCGGCCCGGTGATCCCCGGCGAGGGCAGGCCCGGCCCGAACGGCGTCGGCGCCTGCGCGGCGGCCGGCGCGATCGCGACGAGACCGGCCAGAGCGGCGGACAAGGAAACGGTCTTGCAGCCTGCGGACCCGCGTCCCATCGTCCCCGTTCCTTCCGCTCGCCCCACAGGACGCCGTCTGGCGCCGTCTCGAGCGCCCGCGCGCTCTTGAAACCCGACCGTGGCGGCGGCATGGCGGTCGTGATCCGAGCTTCACCCTCTCAACGCGGATTGTCCATGACCGAGATCCGAGACGCCGCCCAGACCGGCACCCTCCCCCTGCTGCGCACCCGCCGCTCGGTGCCGCCGATGCTGCTCGACGGTCCAGGCCCGACGGCGGAGGAACTCGACGGCTGGCTCGCCATCGCCGCGCGGGTGCCCGACCACGGCAAGCTCGCCCCCTGGCGCTTCCTCGTGATCGAGGGCGAGGCGCGGACGCGCGTCGGCGCCATCATCGAGCGGATCTTCCTGGCCGACGCGCCCGAGGCCGACGAGAAGCGGCGCGCACAGGAGCGGCAGCGCCTCGCCCACGCGCCGGTCGTGGTCGGAGTGGTCTCCCGCGCCGGGCCGCACGTCAAAATCCCCGAATGGGAGCAGGTGCTCTCGGCCGGTGCCGTCTGCATGAACCTCGTGGTCGCCGGCAACGCCGCGGGCTACGCCACCTCCTGGCTCACCGAGTGGTTCGCCTACGACCGCCGGGTGCTCGACGCGCTCGGCCTCGACCCGGCCGAGCGGATCGCCGGCTTCATCCATATCGGCCGCGCGCGGGAGGTGCCCTCCGACCGGCCGCGGCCGGACCTCGCGCAGATCGTCACGCGGCTCTGAGGGGCACCCCATGCATTACGAGGCCGAGAATCCGAGCCTGCCGCACAACCCGCTGAAGGCCATCGTCGCCCCGCGCCCGATCGGCTGGATCAGCGCCATGGACCGGGCGGGCCGGGTGAACCTCGCGCCGTACTCGTTCTTCAACGCGGTCGGCGGCGATCCCGACATGGTGATGTTCTCCTCCTCGGGCCGCAAGGACGCGATGACCTTCGCCGAGGAGGGCGGCGAGTTCGTGTGCAGCCTCGCCACCTTCGACCTGCGCGAGGCGGTCAACGCCACCTCGGCGCCGCTGGCGCGGGGCGAGAGCGAGTTCGGACCCGCCGGGCTGACGCCCGCGCCCTCGCGCCGGGTGCGCCCGCCCCGGGTCGCGGAATCGCCGGCGGCGATCGAGTGCAAGTGGCTTCAGACCGTGCCGCTGGTGCCGCTCGGCGGCGGCGAGCCCGCGAACTTCATGGTGATCGGGCAGGTGGTCTCGATCTACATCGACGACCGCTTCGTGCGGGACGGACGGGTCGATACGGGGGCGATGCGCCCGATCCTGCGCGCCGGCTACTTCGACTACTTCACCACCGAGCCCGAGAACCGGTTCGAGCTGCGGCGGCCGAAGGGGGGCGGCTGAGGGCGGCACGCCGATCGACGACTTCGACCTCCCCCGAGCCGGCCCCCGCGGCGGCGGCGCGGAACGCGACCGGGCACGGCGCCGTTTCTCCGGCCACGAGGTGGGAGGAACGGCATGCGAGTTCTTGCGACGGCATCGATGCTGACGGTCATGACGCTGGCCAGCGTCGGGGCGGCGGAGGCCAAAGGCTGCATCAAGGGTGCGATCATCGGCGGGGTCGCCGGCCACTATCTGGCGGAGCGCGGGGTGGTGGGCGCCGTGGCCGGCTGTCTGGCGGGCCGTGCCCTGGCCAATCGCCGCGCGCGGCGGGAGATCGACTACGGCTCCCGTGTCCAGCCCCGCGGGGCGGGCTATGGCGGGGGGCAAGGCTATCCGCGTCGGGACTACGGATATTGACGCAGGAACCGGGGCGCCGACCGGCGTCCCGTCTCGATTCCGACCCCGCGCTCGGCGGTCCATGCCGGGCGCGGGATGTTCCCCGGATATCTCAAGGCCGTCGGTGTTGAGCCCGTTCCGCTCGAGATCGAGAACGGGCCGGGCCGGCAAGCCGATGCGGCTTCACTCCTGACCGGCGATGCCGAGCCCGGCCTCAACGCGGGCGATCCAGGCCCGCAGCGCCGGATAGGGCGCGAGGTCGAAGCCGCCCTCGTGGGCGAGGCGGGTATAGGCCACCAGCGCCACGTCGGCGAGGCTGAGATCGGAGCCGACCAGGAAGGGCCGATCCGCCAGCGCCCCCTCCATCAGGGCGAGCGCGGCGTGGCCCCGCTCGAACAGTTTCGGATCGAGTTCCGCCTCCGTCCGGCCGAGATAGAGACGCTGGAAGCGGCGGACGGCGATGTAGGGCTCGTGGCTGTACTGCTCCCAGAACAGCCATTGCCGCATCTTCGCCTGCGCGAAGGCGTCCGCCGGGATCAGCGCGGAGTCGCGGGCGAGGTAGCCGATGATCGCGTTCGACTCGGCGAGGCTGCGCCCGTCCTCCAGCACCAGGGTCGGCACCCGCCCGTCCGGGTTGAGGGCGAGGAAATCGGCGTTGCGCGTCTCGCCCTTCAGGATGTCGACCTCGCGCCAGTCGAGATCGATTCCGAGATGGGCCGCGACCCAGGCCACCTTCAGGCAATTGCCCGACTTGCGGTCACCGTAGACGGTGAGCATGCGAATTCTCCTGTTCCGGATGCGCCCGAGGCGGCCTCAGCCGGCCCCCTCGCGCGGCACCGCCGCGACCGCCGCCGGGTCCCGCGCTACGACCCATTCGAAACCGTCCTGCCGCGCCGCCGCAAGCCTCTCGGGTGAGCGAAGCTCGGCCGTTGTCAGCCCCTCGAACGCCGCCACGCCCGCCGCCGCCGCGGCAAGGCGGACGAGACCGCGGGCCTGCGTCAGCAGGCTCGTCCCGCCGAGGCGCGCCGCCAGGGCCGTTCCGTCGAGGCCGAGGCCGGCGAGGCGTGGGCTCGCCCCGGCGAAGCCGCGGGCCTCGAGCACGCCGAGGGGATGGCCGATCGCGGCGAGGATCGCCGTCGCCCCGTCGGGCAGTCCGAACAGCGCCTCGCTGACGGCGAGCCGGGCTCCGAGGGCGGCGACGTCGCGCCCGGAGCGGGCATCGCGCAGCAGCACGCCGTCCGGCCGCCAGGCCATGAGCCCGTCGAGGCCCGGATCGTCGGGGCCGTCGGTGGCGGCGTAGATCGTCAAGCCGGGGCGCCTCGCCCGCAGATCCGCGACGAGGCCCCGCGGCGGCACGGCCTCGAACACGAGCGCGTCGGCGCCCGCCGCCAGGGCCGCGTCGGCGGCGGCCAGATCGGCGACGGTGACGGCGCGGCGCGGCGCGGCGGGCTCGCAAGGGGTCGAGGTCATGCGCCCTTTGAACAATCGTCCGTTCCATCCGGCCTCGCTCTTCTTCGAGAGCGGTCGGGACGGGCACGGCTTTCATCGATCCGCCGCGTCGTAAGCGGCAATATTCAAGCTTCTTTTACCATATGCGCAGGAAAGTCGGGTTTCACGGGGCCGAGTGACGGTCCCGTCGGGACGCGTCATGTTCCTGTTCACCAATGCTCCGGTCGGAACCCGCGAGACCGCCGCCCCGGCGCGGTCCTCCGCGGCGAACGGCGAGGTCGTCGATGCGATCCGCGAGGGGGCGCAATCGAGCGGCGTCGGCTTCGACTACCTGCTCGCCACGGCCCAGCGCGAGTCGAGCCTCAACCCTTCGGCCAAGGCGAGCACCTCGACGGCGACCGGCCTGTTCCAGTTCATCGAGCAGACCTGGCTCGGGGTGATGAAGAATGCCGGGCCCAAGCTCGGCCTCTCGTCCTACGCCGACGCGATCAGCGCGGGCGCGGATGGCCGCTACACCGTGGCGGACCCGGCGGCGCGGCAGGCGATCCTCGACCTGCGCCGCGATCCCAAGGTCTCCGCGGCGATGGCGGGGGCGCTGACGCAGCGCAACGGCGAGGCGCTGAGCGCGGCGCTCGGTCGCGAGCCGACGGCCGGCGACCTCTACGCCGCCCACGTCCTCGGCGCGAAGGGGGCGAGCGCGCTGATCGCCTCGGCGCAGGCGAGCCCGTCGCGGCCCGCCGCCCTCGACCTGCCGGAAGCGGCGGCCGCGAACCGGGGCCTGTTCTACGACCGCGCCGGGCGCCCGCGCAGTTCCTCCGAGCTCTACGGCGTGCTGAGCCAGACCACCTCCGGCGTGGCGACCCCGGTCGCGACCGCCGCGGCCGAGGCCAACGTGCCGACGGCCTACGCCTCGCTGGAGGGCGGCCTGCGCTCGCTGTTCCAGACCGACCGTCGCCAGGGGGCGATCTCGGAAGGCGTGGCCAAGCTCTGGCAGAACCGTGCCGCGAGCGCCGCCGCCCGCACGGCTCCGACCTATTTCCCGCGCTCCGACGGGTGGAGCGAGGCGGAGAGCACGGCCGCGCCGAGCGCCGCCCCGCCGGCGGCGATGCCCGCGCCGGTGGCGGACACCGCCTCCGTCGCGGAGCCCATCCTCGTGCCGCTGCCGCCGCGCCGGCCTGCCGGGCTGACGGCGACGGCATCCGTGCCGGCCGCCACCTTCATGGCCGGCCCGATGCCGGACCGGCCGAGCGCCACGCCTTCGAAAAACTCGCTGTTCGATCCCTCCGCGTTGCGCCTCAGGAGCGGCTCATGATCCTCCGCCAGTTCCTCTCCCTCACCCAGAACGCCACGCCCGAGCGCCGCGCCGAGGCCGCCGGCACGCTGACGCGCAGCTACCTCCAGGGCACCCTGGGGCCGGACGCGGCCTGGGAGGCCAAGACGGCGCTCCTCGCGCTGCTCGACGACCCGGCCGCGGCGGTGCGGCGGGCGCTGGCGCAGGCCTGCGCCGATTCCGACCAGGCGCCGCGCCCGCTGATCGTGGCCCTGGCCTCCGACCAGCCGGACATCGCCTGCCTCGTCCTGGCGCGCTCGCCGGTGCTGATGGATGCCGACCTCGTGGATTGCGTCGCCATGGGCTGCGAGGAGACCCGCGCGGCGGTGGCCGGTCGGTCCGACCTGTCGAAGCCGGTGGCCGCCGCGCTGGCGGAGGTGGGCGATGTCCCCTCGCTCGTCGCGCTGGCGCGCAATCCGCTGGCCGCGATCGGCACCACCGCCCTGATGCGGATGGTCGAGCGGCACGGCGAGGATGCGGAGCTGCGCCAGGCGCTGCTCGCGCGCTCCGACCTTGCCATCGAGGTGCGCCACGCCATCGTCGCCCTGGTGGCCGAGCAGCTCTCGCGCTTCGGCCAGAATGCCGGCTGGATCAGCTCCGAGCGCGGCGCCCGCGCCGCCCGCGAGGCCCGCGACGCCGCCGCCCTCGCCCTCAGCGACGAGGCCGAGGAAGCGCAGCTCGTCCGGCTCGTCGCGCATCTGCGGGGGCAGGAGCAACTCACCGCCGGGCTGATCCTGCGGGCGATCCTTTCCCTGCGCCTGCCGTTCGCGGAGATCGCCCTCGCCGAGCTGAGCGGCCTCAGCCGCGCCCGCGTCGCCGGGCTGGTCCTGGAGCCGCACGGCGCCGGCTTCGCCGCCCTCCACCGCCGCGCCGGCCTGCCCGCCCTGCTTCTGCCGGCGATCCAGGCGGCGCTGTCCGTCTGGCGCGACGCCAATGGCGGCCGCAACGGCATGGACGGACCGCGCCTCGCCCGTTCAATGATCGAGGCGGCGCTGACCGCCTGCGAGAGCATGCCCTTCGCGGAAGCCCGCGGCCTGATGGCGCTGCTCGCCCGCTTCGAGGCCGAGGCGGCCCGGGACGAGGCGCGCATCCTGGCGCACGAGCAGGCCGAGGCCCAGGCGTGGGAAGCGGCCGAGGCGCCCGCCCTGCTGACGGCATCGGAGGCCGCGGGCCACCTCGCCGCGGAGGCGCCGTCGGAGATCCTCATCCTGTCCTCGGAGCCGGGCCTGCCCGATGCCGCCGCCGCGTGGCCGCTGGCACCCCGGCCGGAGGAGCGCATCGGCGCGGCCGTGATCGAGGCGTCCGCGGCGATCGTGCCGGACACGGCCGAAACCGTGCTCGCCGGCCTCGCCGACGAGATCATGGCGCGCTTCCTGGCCGACCGGGCGGCCACGGCGGCGCAGCTCCCGGCGCCCGCGCCGGAGACCGAGGCGGCGATCGTCCAAGAGATCGTGGTCGAGCCGAAGCGCGCCCCGCGGCCCCGCGCGATCGCCGTGGCGGTGGCCGCCGGGATGATCCCGGAGGATCTGATCCTCAGCTACCGCGCCGACCGGGAACGCCAGCGCCTGGCGGCTTGAGGCCGGAGCGGCGCTGCCCGCGCGTCACGCCGACGTCCAGGCGCGCATCGCCTGCGGTCCGACGATGTCCATCGGCGGCTCGAAGTCGCTCGCCCGGCCGCGCATCGCCTCCGGAGGCTCCGGGAAGCCGCTGCGGCGCCGGTAGTCGCGGCGGATCCGGCGCGAGGGCCGGAGCGGCGCCTGCGACAGGTTGCGGGCGCAGACCGCGTCGAGGGCGGTGGCGCCGGCGAGCGCCATCAGCGCGACGATCGCGTTGCCCCGGCGCGGGTTGGACTCCTCCAGGGCCGGCAGCACCGTGGCGATGTCGACGGCGTCGCCCCCGACCCGCCCCCAGATCCAGGGCGTCGGGTCCGTCGTGCCGAGGATGCCGACGCCGGTGACGATCTCCCGCACGCCGTAGGCGCGGATGACGGGCGCCAGTTCCGGCTTGCCGAGCCAGCGGGCGATCGACGCCCCGGCGACGATCTCGGCGGCGCCGAGACCGAGGGAGAACCAGCCGAGGCCCTGGGCGAGCCCTTCCGTCGCCGGATCGGGCCGCCGCCGAGAGTCCGGCGCGATCCGGCGGAGCGCGCCACCATCCGATCCGTCGCTGTCGCGGGCCATGACACCTCCGCCTTGCGCGATTGGGCCGCGGACGCTCAGGGCCGCAGCACGACCTTGATGCAGTTGTCCTGCTTGTCCCGGAACGTCCGGTACATCTCCGGACCCTGTTCCAGCCCGGCCCGGTGGGTGATGACGAAGGAGGGGTCGATCTGGCCCTCCTCGATCCGCCGCAGGAGATCGTCGGTCCAGCGGTTCACGTGGGTCTGGGCGGCGCGGATCGTCAGGCCCTTGTTCATCACCGCGCCCATCGGCATCTTGTCGACGAGCCCGCCATAGACGCCGGGGATCGAGAGGATGCCGGCGGGGCGGCAGACGTAGATCATCTCCCGCAGCACCGAGGCGCGGTCGCTCTCCAGCATCATCGCCTGCTTCACCCGGTCGAAGACCTGCTCGACGGCCCGCGGCGAGTGCGCCTCCATGCCGACCGCGTCGATGCACTTCTCCGGGCCCTTGCCGTGGGTGAGCTCGTTCAGGCGCTCGACCACGCTCTCGCGGCTGTTGTCGACGGTGATCGCGCCGCCCGCGCGCGCCATGTCGAGGCGCTCGGGCACGCTGTCGATGCAGACCACCTGTTTCGCGCCGAGCAGCACCGCCGAGCGCACGGCCATCTGCCCGACCGGCCCCGCGCCCCAGACCGCGACGGTGTCGTGGGGCTGGATGTCGGCCTGCACCGCCGCCTGCCAGCCGGTCGGAAAGATGTCGCCGAGGAACAGCACCTGCTCGTCGGTGAGCGAATCCGGCACCTTGATATGCGTCCGGTCGGCGAACGGCACGCGCACGTACTCGGCCTGCCCGCCGGCATAGCCGCCGGTGAGGTGCGAGTAGCCGAACAGGCCGGCGGTGCCGTGGCCGAACACCTTGGCGGCGAGGCTGCGGTTGCGGTTCGAGCGCTCGCAGACCGAGAAGAAGCCGCGCTTGCACTGGTCGCACTCGCCGCAGATGATCGTGAACGGGATCACGACCCGCTCGCCCTTCTTGAGCGTCCCGTTCAGGCCCCGGCCGGTCTCGACGACCTCGCCCATGAATTCGTGGCCGAGGATGTCGCCCTTCTTCATCGCCGGGATGAAGTGATCGTAGAGGTGGAGGTCCGAGCCGCAGATGGCGCAGGACGTCACCTTGATGATCGCGTCGCGATCGTCCTCGATCTCAGGATCGGGAACGGTGTCGCAGCGGATGTCCTGGGTGCCGTGCCAGACGAGGGCCCTCATCGGATCTCTCCCAAGGATTCTTCTTCGGCCAGGCGCGAATGCGTGAATGCGCTGCCGGGATATCCTCGGGAGTCGGAGAATTGTTTCACGCCGCCATGGCATTCGCCCGCCGAAGATCGTCGACGAAGGCCTGGTAGGCGACCTCCTTCGCCGCCTCGTCGGGCAGGCGCAGCAGGTAGGAGGGGTGGACCGTGATGAAGCCCTCGAACGGCCGGCCGAATTCGGCGGGGCCGCGGGCGCGGGTGATCGGGATCTGCTTGCCCGTGAGCGCGAGCACCGCGGTGGCGCCGAGCGCCACGACGAGTTTCGGGGCGACGAAGTCGAGTTCCTTGTCGAGCCACCAGCGATAGTGGCTCACCTCGCCGGCCGTCGGCTTCTCGTGGATGCGGCGCTTCCCGCGGAGCGTGAACTTGAAGTGCTTGACCGCATTCGTGAGGTACGCCTCGCCCCGGTCGATCCCCGCCTCGTCCAGCGCCCGCGACAGAAGCTGGCCTGCCGGGCCGACGAAGGGCCGGCCCTGGCGGTCCTCCTGATCGCCCGGCTGCTCGCCGACGAAGGCGATCCTGGCCCCGATCGGTCCCTCGCCGAGAACGGCCTGCGTCGCGCCGGGAACGAGCGGCTCCGAGCGGGCGATGACCGCGTTGAGGGCCTCCAGCGAGTCCGGCTCGTCCTGGCTCATCCGCGCGACGGCGCGGACGGGGTCGCGCTTTGCCGGCATGGTCGGCTCCTTCTCGATCATCGCCTGCGCGCGGGCGCTCGCCGCCCGCACGAGAGCGGGAATCGCCGCCGTCTCCGGCATGTTCCGCCAGTACTTGCGGGGCATCTCGGCGCGCATGGCGTCGAGGTTGAGCCGGGCCGGGTTGAACGTGCTCTCGTAGTAGTCGCGCCAGCCGGCCTCGAAGCCGTCGCCGTCGGGCACGTCCTCGCGGCGTCCGGGTGGGCCGAAGCGGAGCGCGCCGTCCCAGTGCGCCGAGCCTTCCGGCGTCAGGATCGACCAGGTCAGCGCGCGGAAGCGGTCGACGAAGAACGGGGCGGCCGCCTCCAGGATGTGATGGTCGGGCTCGAACCACGCCACGAAGCGCTCCGCCCCCTCCCCCGGCTCACGGCGGAAGCGCAGGAAGGCGTGCATCTTGTGCAGGTCGCGGCCGATGGCCTTGCGCATCCGGTGGAGGCGGTGGACGAGCGGATCGCTCGCGACCTCCATCAGCGCCCGCTCGCCGTGAACCACGCGCCAGAGCAGGGTGTAGAGCAGGCCGTAGCGCTCGGGATCGCGGTGGGGCACGACCATCGGGATCAGGTCGGCCACCGCGCGGGGGAGCGCGAGCGGCGGGTCGTCCGCGGGGGCGAGGTCGGCGCCGAACAGGCTCGGGGCCTCCGTCTGCCAGACGGTGTTTTCCGGGGGGATGCTCGAAGCGATCAGGCGGCGGGCGGCGGCTCGGAAGCCCGACAGATCCGCGCCGGGCGCGAGGGTGACGACGTGGATACCCGCACATCGCCCTCCCCCCTCCGCGGGGGAGGGTGGCCCCTGCGTCAGCAGGGGTCGGGTGAGGGGAGCGCCGCTTCCGGAAAGACCTGAGCCGGCCCCTCTCCCGCCCGCTTCGCGGGCACCCTCCCCCGCAGAGGGGGGAGGGTTATGAGACGGCTGTGCCTCTTCCATCAGAACAGACTCAACTGCTCGGCCGGCTCGGCGAGCTTCGCCCGCAGATCCAGCCGGTCGGTGAGCGTGACGGGGCGAAAATCCTCGGCGATGAGGAAGGGCCGGGCGCGCTTCAGCCCCGAGGTCAGCCGCGCCACGTCGTCGAGGCGCAGGCGGCCGTGGCGGCGGGCCTTGATGATGGCATCGACCGCCCGCGCCCCGAGCCCCGGCACCCGCAGCAGCATCTCGCGGTCGGCGCGGTTCACGTCCACGGGGAAGCGGTGGCGGTTCTTCAGCGCCCAGGCGAGCTTGGGGTCGATGTCGAGGGCGAGCATGCCGTCCTCGGACGCGCCGGCCACGTCGTCTGGGGAGAACTCGTAGTACCGGATCAGCCAGTCGGCCTGATACAGCCGGTGCTCGCGCCGCAGCGGCGGCGCCTGCGGCGGCAGGGCGGCGGAGGCGTCGGGGATCGGGCTGAAGGCCGAGTAGTAGACGCGCTTGAGCCCGTAGGTGCCGTAGAGCAGGGCGGACTTGCGGATCAGCGCCTCGTCGGTGGTGGCGTCCGCCCCGACGATCACCTGCGTCGATTGCCCGGCGGGCGAGAAGCGGCGGCGCTCCTCCTTGGCCTGGACGATGCGCTCGCCGATCTGGCTCATCGCCCCCTCGATCGCCGCGCCGTCCTTCTCCGGCGCGAGGCGGATGAGGCTCGCCTCGGTCGGCAGTTCGAGGTTGATCGAGAGCCGGTCGGCGTAGAGCCCCGCCTCCTCGATCAGCCAGGGGCTCGCCTCGGGGATCGACTTCAGGTGGATGTAACCGCGGAAGCCGTGCTCGCGCCGCAGCTTCTTGGCGACCCGGGTCAGCATCTCCATCGTGTAGTCGGGCGAGCGGATGATGCCCGAGGAGAGGAACAGCCCCTCGATGTAGTTGCGCTTGTAGAACTCGACCGTGAGCGTCACGACCTCCTCGACCGAGAAGCGGGCGCGGGCGACGTTCGAGGAGCGCCGGTTCACGCAGTAGGCGCAATCGAACAGGCAGTAATTGGTCAGCAGGATCTTGAGCAGCGAGACGCAGCGCCCGTCCGGCGTGTAGGCGTGGCAGATGCCGGCGCCCGTGGTCGAGCCCAGCCCGTCCGCGCCGGCCTTGCGCTTCGGCGCACCGGAAGAGGCACAGGAGGCGTCGTATTTGGCGGCATCCGCGAGGATGCGCAGCTTGCGCGCGAGCTTGTCGTCCATCGAACGGAAGATGAACACGCGCGCGCCGGGATCAATGCGGCGCGTTGGCCCGCACACCGGAAATGTTCATCCCGCCGCGCGAAGGGAACGCGGCGGGGCGGTGGAATGGGTCAGCCCTGGGCGAGCGTCTTGTCGAGGGTGATCTCGGCGTTGAGCAGCTTCGAGATCGGGCAGCCCTTCTCGGCATTGCCGGCGAGTTCGTCGAACTTCGCCTGATCGATGCCGGGGATCACCGCCTTGAGGGTGAGGGCCGACTTGGTGACCTTGAAGCCGCCGCCGTCCTGGACCAGCGTGACGACCGCCTTGGTGTCGAGGGAGGTCGCCTTGAGCCCGGCCGACTGGAGCTGGAAGGCCAGCGCCATGGTGAAGCAGCCCGCATGCGCGGCGGCGATCAGTTCCTCCGGATTGGTGCCCGGCTCGTTCTCGAAGCGGGTGTTGAAGCCGTAGGGGCTGTCCGAGAGCACGCTGGACTGCGTCGTGATCGTGCCCTTGCCGGTCTTGCCGTCGCCTTCCCAGTGGGCGCTCGCGTGGCGGTCGGTCATGCTGTCGTCCTCGTCGTCGTGAGCGGAAGCGGTCCGCGTGGCCACGGACGTGGAGCGGCGGGCAAGCCTGTCGAGGGGTCGCCGCTCATTCTTCACCGTGGCTCGACGCGTCCTCCGCCTCGCCGCCGATGACGTCCTTGGCGAGCCGGTAGGAAAATCCCGCCCGCGCCATCGCCGCGAGGTCGCGCTCGCGATGGGCCTCGCGGGCGTCCGGGCGGCGATAGGGGCCGAGGCGGCGGCGGCGGGCATAGGCGCGGGCGGCCCGCTCCTCCGTATCCGCCTCGCCCGCCTCGGCACCCTGCGCCTCCTCCCGCTCGACGGCGAGCGTCGCCGCGATCGTCTCGGCGTCGATCCCCTTGGCGGCGAGCCGCGCCTGCGCCTGGCGGGTCGAGGTGCCGCGCCGCCGCAAGCCGCGCAGGCGGGCGGCGGCGAAGCGGGCGTCGTCGACGAGGCCGGCGCGCTGCGCGCGGGCGACCGTCTCCTCGATCAGCCCGGCATGCGCGCCCGGATCCTCGTCGCGGGAGCGGCAGCGGCGCTCGATGCGGCGGGCGAGCACCCGGCGCAGCATCTCGGACGAGGCGCCGTAGCGGTCGAGATAGTGCGTGGTGACCCGATCGAGCCACGCGGCGCTGACCGGCGGCTCGGGCCTTGCTTCACGTCGGTTTGAAACGGTTCGCGCGATCATCCGTTCTTCACGATCCGGACAGGTTTTCGATTCATGAATCTTGGATGGATCGTACGCGATTTCGAGGGTTGCGCCGCCGCATGGTGGCCGTGCTCATGAGGCGCGAATGGCTCTACGTCCTGCTGGCCCTCGGGTTCGCGGCCGTGGCGGGCCTCGTCGTCTACTTCTCACGCCCGACGCTGCTCACCGTGGCGGTCGGCCCGCGCGACGGTGTCGAGGCGGGGCTGATCGAGACCTATGCGCGGGCGCTGAACCGCAATCACGAGGATGTGCGGCTCCAGGTCGTCCCCTTCGACGACGTGCGCGACAGCGCCGCCGCCCTGGAACAGGGCCGCGCCGACCTCGCCGTGGTGCGGCCCGACGTGAAGCTGCCGGATAACGGGCTGACGCTCGCCATCCTCCACGACGAGGCGCTGATCATCGCCGCGCCCGACGCGAGCGAGATCGAGAGCTTCTCCGATCTCTCGACCCGGCGCCTCGGTGTGGTGACGCGCCACGTCGCCGACCTGCCGGTGCTGACGAGCCTGCTCGATTTCTACGACTTCAAGGCGTCTTCCGAGGACGAGGCGGCCGGCGATACGCCCCTCGCGGCGGGCCGGGTCGGCCTCGTGACGCTCAAGGCCTCCGAGATCACCCAGGCGCTCGAATCCAAGCGCGTGGACGCGGTGGCGATCATCGCGTCTCCCACCGCCAAGCCGGCGCAGGCGATGCTGCGCGCCGTCGAGGCGGCCTCGCCGGAGCGGAAGGTCACCCTCGTCAGCGTGCCGGACGGCAAGGCGATCATCCAGCGCATGCCGACGCTGCAGCCGGTCACCCTCACCGCCGGCACCTTCGGCGGCCGGCCGAAGCGCCCGGAGGAGGATGTCGAGACGGTGGGCGTGTCCTACCGGCTGATGGCCCGCGGCGCGGTGAGCCGCGTCGCCGTCGCCTCGGTGGTGCAGCACCTTTTCGAGTGGCGCTCGCGGCTGGCCGCGGCCGCGCCGGTGGCCCAGCAGATGAAGCCGCCGGACTACGACACCACCGTCACCGCCACGAGCGCGCAGCTTCCCAACCATCCGGGCGCGGTCGACTATTTCGAGCGCGAGCAGCAGACCTTCCTCGACCGCTACGAGGACTGGATCTACCTCGTCGCCTTCTTCGGCGGCACGGTGGGCTCGGGCATCGCGTGGCTCGGCCAGCGCCTCGCCCGCAAGCGGCGCGAGCGCATCGACGTCATCCTCGACCGCCTGCTCGACATCCTGGCCGAGGCCCGCGAGGCGAAAACGGCCGCCGCCCTCGACGCCCTCACCCGCGAGACCGACGCGCTCATCGCCGACGTGGTGCGCCAAGCCCGCGAGCGCAGCATCGACTCGCGGATGGTCAGCGCGCTGATCCTCGCCATCGACGCGGTCAACGGCGCCCTCGACGCCGGCCGCCGCGCCTTCGAGCCCGGCGCGGACCCCGGCACGGGCGGGCGGACGCGCACGGCGCGGCTGCTGTCGCTGAGCCTGCCGGCGGCCGAGTAGCGAGCCGGCCTCCCGAAACCGCGCCGGCCGGCTCGACGGAGGGCCGCTGCGCCCAGGACGCTGCGCAGAACCCGCACGGCCATTTCGTTTCGGCGCGCCCGCGGCGCGCAGGGCCTCCCCTGTGCCGAACGATGTGAAGGCCGTGCCGGCCGGCTCAGGCGCGGCAGCCGATGCGCCTCGTCCCGACGACCCTGGCCGCGTGCATAGACTGATACGGCTTGCAGTTGATTCCTTCGATACTGTTTCCCGTCATTCCGGGGCGCCGGAGGCGAACCCGGAATCCACCCGTGATGCCACGTTGAGCCGCGCATCATGGGTGGATCCCGGGTTCCGCTGCGCGGCCCCGGGATGACGGGGGTGGTCCGAACCGGACCATTCAACCGGAATCGGTCTGAGATGTACCCCGATCCGCGACGGCGGGATGCCCCCGACCTGCCCCCGCTCGATTAACTTATTTTAATCCCCCGTCCATGCAACAGCGCCTTCGTCGGAGGATTGTACAGATATCGAACGAACTCGTTCGAAACAGCATGATTCAAAGTCAGTTAAATATAGATTGGAATCGTCATGACTTACCGTAAGTCTCTGGCCGCAGCCCTTGTTGCGACGACTGTTCTGGGCGGCGCCGCTCTCGCCGCCGATCAGGCGACCAAGCCGACCGCCACCCAGGAAACGCCGGCCCAGAAGGCCGCCGACAAGGATGTCGCCAAGCTTTCGAAGGATGGCGCTCAGGCCTTCCGCGACATGCATCTCGCCCGCGTCGCGATCTTCGATGCCAACCCCACCCAGGCCAAGGACCTGATCGGCGCCGCCAAGACGGCACTGGCCAAGGCGAAGGCGGACGACGCCGTGTTCAACAAGGCGGAAGCCGATCTCAAGACACCGGCGGATCTGGCGGCTTCGAGCAAGGCCGCGACCGCACCGTCCGACAAGTCGGCTCCGGCCCAGACGGGTCCGGACAAGACGGCCTCCGGCGCGGGGCAGATCGCCTGGGTCCCGGTCGATGCGCAGCTCACGCTCGGGGAAGACTTCCAGGCCACGCCCGCGAAGGCGTCCGCCGTGACCGAGGCGAACAAGAGCCTGATGAAGGGCGACAAGAAGGGCGCCATCGAGAAGCTCCGCGTCGCCGATGTCGACGTCAACTTCATCATGGCGGTTCTGCCGCTCGACAAGACGACCGCGGACGTGAACCAGGCCGCCACCCTGATCGACCAGGGCAAGTACTACGAGGCGAACGCGCTTCTGAAGACGGCCGAGGACCGGATGCGGTTCGACCTGATCGACGTGGTCGGCGTTCCGAAGGCCGCCGCGAATACGGCCGGCAAGGCGGCCACGCAGACCCCCGCCGCGCCGCACGACACCAAGTCGACGAACTGATACGGTTTCCGTTTGATTCCTTCGGTGCCACTTCCCGTCATTCCGGGGCGCCGAAGGCGAACCCGGAATCCACGACGGGCCTGGACGCCATATTCCAGCCGCGCATCACGGGTGGATCCCGGGTTCCGCTGCGCGGCCCCGGGATGACGGGGGTTGGGGCTGAACCGAAGCGAT
>NZ_JBELQE010000093.1:0-38049 GCF_040270385.1 Methylorubrum podarium
TTCATTTTTATTTTTATCCGGCCCCCACATAGTTCTACCACAGTTTTATCGGCGGCCGCTCAGTTGTTTAATCTTCCCAGCTACGGGACCGGGGTGGGGGCGGTAAAGGGCGCCCGGCCGATCGGCTGGGGAAGGGCGCGCGGGTGTGGCGCCGAGGCCGCGTCCGCCCGCCTCACCCTTTGCCGGCCGTTCCTCGTCCGGCACGGACCTTGCTCAGCTGTCGGCATGATCAGCGGGAGTGCCGGAGCGTAGAGATCAGGCGGTATCGCTCATGCCAAAGATATCAGGTCGGTCCGGGCGGCAGAGAGTCCTTCTCGAACTCGGCGTTGCTTCGATCGTGCGCGATCGAGGTCGCGCATTTTCTTGCGAGGGTGCCGGATCGGGAAACAATCTCGACAAGAACGTCCCCGATACGTTTGCCGGCCGGCAGACCAGCGGCACCGAGGAAGAGGACAGGCCGTGAAGGCTCAGCCGGAGACGGGCGCGCGGCGGCGCCATCTGATCATTGCCGGATCGGGTCGGGCCGGCACCACCTTCTTGGTTCAGGTGCTCACCGCCTGCGGGTTGGAGACCGAGCTGTCGCGCAACCCCCGCACCGGCTACGACCCCGCGGCGCAGGCGGGGCTGGAGAGCGATCCCCTCAGCGTCCGGGACTGCCCCTACGTCATTAAGAGCCCCTGGGCCTACCAGTTCGTCGATCAGTTCCTCGCCGACGACACGGTGCGGCTCGACGGGGCGATCCTGCCGGTGCGCGACCTGCGCGAGGCGGTCACCAGCCGCATCGCGCTCGAACTCAACAGCCTCTACGCGCGGCCGGGCACGGCGGCGCTCGAAGCGCCCTGGCGGGACTTCGGCACTGTGCCGGGCGGCGTCACCTACTCGCTCGAACCGCTCGATCAGGCGCGCATCCTCGGCCACGCCTTCCATACCCTGGTGGAGCGGCTGCTCGATCACGACGTGCCGCTCTGCCTGATCAAGTTCCCCCGCTTCGCGCAGGATGCCGACTACCTCTACGACAAGCTGCGCCCGTTCCTGCCGCCGGAACTCGACCGGGCCGGGTTCGGCCGGGCGCTCGCCAGCGTGGCGGATGCGGGGAAGATCCGGGTGAGCCGCGAACTCAGCCGGGATGCGACGGCGGGCGCCCTGCCCTCCCTGGAGGAGGTGGAGCGCATCGCCCTGAAGCGGCAGGTCGCGTCCCTGCGTCAGCGGCTGGAGCGGGTCGAGCGGCTGTCGCGACCGTTCCGGCTCGGCGGCCGGGCCTGGGCGAAGAGCGCGCGCACCCTGCACGAGACGGCGTTCCGGATGCGGCGGGTGCTCAGGGGCGGAACGGCGACGGGCGAGGGAAAAGGGCCCGGGATCAGATCAGACGCGTGAGGATCAGCGCCGCCGTCACGGCCGGGGCGGCGGCGGCCGCCATGGCCCAGGGCCAGACCGGCGGGAGCCGCGAGCGGCGGTTGTCGTTGGCGGCCCGGGGCGCCGCGCGGCGGCGGACCACGTAATGCGACAGCCGAACGATCGGTTGCTCGCGGGGCGGGCGGGAGGGGGAGGTGATCGAGTGGCGACAGATCGGCATGGCCCTGATCAACAGGCGAGCCTGGCCAACCGTTCCGTCCGGCGCGCGGGATAAGATGATCCCCGGCGGACGGCGGACGAAGGGCCGCATCGGCCCCCTCACCACAGCGAGAATTCGGTGGCGAAATCCGTTGTCCGCAGCGGGCATTTCGGCGCGGGGCAGGGCTCGGCCGGGACGGTCGCGAGCACCCCGTCCGCCCCCGCCTCGAAGCGCAGGCGCACCGGTGGGTCGTCCTCCTTGGCGTAGGCGAGGCGCACCTCGAACCGCACCGCGTCGAAGGTCTTGCGGTCGGCGTAGACGATGACGTCGCGGGAGAGGGATTCGCCCGGATTGAGGTCGGAGGGCTCGCTCGGCAGGGGCGTCGCGCCGGAGAACAGCAGGCCCTGGCGCAGGATCGGCGCGCCGCCGCTCTCGCGCACGTAGTCGCGGGCGGAATCGACGTTCGCCGAACCCGAGAGGGAGGCCTTGAAGGCGGCCTCCCGCGCCGCCTCGTCCGCGCCCGGCTCGGAGAAGCGGGTGCGGATGCCGATCACGGTATAGGTGAGCCCGAGCACCCGCACGCCCGCCTGGCCGACATTGGTGCGGGTCACGGTCGAGCGGATCGCCACCCGGTCGCCGCGCTCGCCGACGCGGGCGAGGTCGGTCTTCACCGAGACCGAGGGCGGGGCGAGCCCCGGCTTGATCCGCGCCTCGTAGACGAAGGTGTAGACGCCCCAGGCCCCCGCCCCGAGGATCGCCAGCGTCTGCACCAGGGTGTTGGCGCCCTCGAGGCCGAGGCGCCGCCGCTCCCGTCGCGGCGTCTCACGATCCTCGCGCGGGAGCGTGCCCTGGGTCGTCATGCGGCGGTTCTCCCGTGTCTGTCCCTTGCATTGCCGGGGCAAACGCGAAACGCCCTTTCCCCGGTCCGAATTTTTTGGGAAGGGGTCTCGTCATGACCGAGCCCTTCTCCATCCTGCTCATCGGCTCCGGCGGGCGCGAGCACGCCCTGGCCTGGGCCATCGCGAAGTCGCCGCTCTGCGCGACGCTGTTCGTCGCGCCGGGCAATCCCGGCACGGCGCAGCACGGCGAGAACCGGCCGGACCTCGCCGTGTCCGACCACGCGGCGGTGGTCGCCTTCTGCCGATCCGAAAACGTCGGGCTGGTGGTGGTGGGGCCGGAGGCGCCCCTGGTCGCCGGGCTCGTCGACGACCTTCAGGCCGCCGGCATCCCCGCCTTCGGCCCGACCCGGGCCGCGGCGCAGCTCGAGGGCTCGAAGGGGTTCACCAAGGATCTCTGCGCCGAGCACGACATCCCGACCGCCGCCTTCGCCCGCTTCACGGCGTTGGAGCCGGCGCTGGCCTATCTGAACCAGCGCGGCGCGCCGATCGTGGTCAAGGCCGACGGGCTCGCCGCCGGCAAGGGCGTGACGGTGGCCGAGACGCTGCCCGAGGCGGAGGCCGCCGTGCGGGCGATCCTCGACGGAACCGAGGGCGGGGCGCTCGTCATCGAGGAATGCCTGTTCGGCGAGGAGGCGAGCTTCTTCGCGCTCTGCGACGGCACCCGCGCGGTTCCGATCGGCACCGCGCAGGACCACAAGCGCGTCCATGACGGCGATCGCGGCCCCAATACGGGCGGCATGGGCGCCTATTCCCCCGCCTCCATCGTCACGCCGGAGATCGCCGAGACGGTGATGGCGCGGATCATCGCCCCGACGCTCAAGGGCATGGCCGCGCGGGGCACGCCGTTCTCGGGCATCCTCTATGCCGGGCTGATGCTCACCCGCGAGGGCCCCAAGCTCATCGAGTACAACACCCGCTTCGGCGATCCGGAGACGCAGGTGCTGATGCCGCGCCTGTCCGGCGACCTCGTGCCGGCCCTGCTGGCGGCGGCGAAGGGCGACCTGTCCGGCGTCGAGATCGGCTTCGACGCGTCGCGCGCCGCGCTGACCGTGGTGATGGCGGCGCGGGGCTATCCCGGGGCGGTGACCCGCGGCACGGAGATCCGCGGCGTCGAGACGGCGGGGGACGCGGCGGGCGACGAGACGGTTCTGGTATTCCAGGCCGGCACCCGCCGCGACGGCGACCGGCTGCTGGCCGATGGCGGGCGGGTGCTCGCGGTCATGGCGCTCGGCGCCACCGTGGGGGAGGCGAAGGAGCGCGCCTACGCGGCGGTGCAGCGGATCGACTGGCCGGACGGGTTCTATCGCAGCGACATCGGCGGCCGGGAGGTCGCCCGGGAGGCGGCCTCCGGCGGCGGCTGATGCCCGATTTCCTCGACCTCGCCTTCGCCGCCGCCCGTGAGGCCGCGGCTCTGGGCGAGGTGCCGGTCGGCGCGGCTTTGGTGCGGGACGGGACCGTGCTCGCCGTCGCGGGCAACCGGCCGCGCACGCTGTCCGACCCCACGGCCCATGCCGAGATCCTGGCGATCCGCGCCGCCTGCGCCGCGCTCCGGGACGAGCGGCTCACCGGCTGCGACCTCTACGTGACCCTGGAGCCCTGCCCGATGTGCGCGGGCGCGATCGCCTTCGCCCGCATCCGCCGGCTCTACTACGCCGCCTCCGATCCGAAGGGCGGCGGCGTCGAGCACGGCCCCCGCGTGTTCAACCAGCCGACCTGCCACCACGCGCCGGAGGTCTATTCGGGCTTTCGCGAGGACGAGGCGGCGGGGCTCCTGAAAGCGTTCTTCTCACAACGGCGGGGGTGAGCCGGGAGGATCGTCCGACGTCACGCCCGCGCCGCTTCGAGGGGCGAACCCCGGCCGCCCGCGGTGCGTTCGCCTCCCGTCCCGCAACGCACCGGAGCCCCTCCCATGGTCCCGACCTACCAGCGCGCCCTGATCGTCGGGGCCGGCCCCGGCCTGAGCGCGTCCCTGGCGCGCCTGTTCGCGGCGGAGGGGCTGAAGGTCGGCCTCGCCGCGCGCAACACCGAAAAGCTCAACGCCCTCGCCGCGGAGACGGGGGCCGTGGTCCATGCCTGCGACGCCACCGATCCGGGCGCGGTCGAGGCCCTGTTCCCCCGGCTCGAACCGGCGCTCGGCGGCGCGCCGGACGTGGTGGTCTACAATGCCAGCGGCCGGCTGCGCGGGGCCACCGTCGATCTCGATCCGGAGGCGGTAGCCCGCGCGCTCGCGGTCTCGGCCTATGGCGGCTTCCTCGTGGCCCAGGCCGCCGCCCGGCGGATGCTTCCGCATCGCCACGGCGCGATCCTGTTCACCGGCGCCTCGGCGAGCGTGAAGGGGTTTTCGGGGTCGGCCGCCTTCGCCATGGGCAAGTTCGCCCTGCGCGGCCTGGCGCAGAGCCTCGCCCGCGAGTGGCAGCCCCAGGGCATCCACGTCGCTCACATCGTGATCGACGGCGCGATCCGCTCCCCAGCGCGGCCCGATCCGGAGGGGCAGCCCGACGCGACCCTCGACCCGGACGCGATCGCGAAAAGCTACCTCGCCCTCCTGCGCCAGGACCGCAGCGCCTGGACCGACGAGATCGCCCTGCGGCCGTGGGTCGAGCGCTTCTGAGGCGTCACGCCGCCAGAAAGCTCCGCAACGCCTGCAAGGTCGGCTCCGGCGCCTCCTCGGTCATGAAGTGGCCCGAGGCGATCTGCACGCCTTGCGCGTTCGGCGCGAAGGTCCGCTGCCAGACGGTCAGCGCGGGCTCCGGCCTGTCCCGGTTGAGATAGGCCTCGCTCGCGAGCACCAGCACCGGCATCGGCAGGGTCCGGCCCGCGGCGAGGTCGTCGCGATCGGCGGCGCGGTCCGGCCCGTCGGCGCCGCCCGCCCGGTAATCCTCGCACATCGCGTGGATGCGCTCGGGCACGTTCCAGGCCTGCCGGTAGAGGGTGAGCGCCCGCGGGTCGAAGACGGCGAGGTCGCCCGCGGCGGTCCAGCCGCGCAGCAGCCCCTCGAAATAGGCGTCCGGGTCGCGGCGGATCGCGTCCTCCGGCTCCGGGGCCGGGCGCGACAGGAACGGCCAGTGCGGGTTCGCGCCGGGCTTCGCCTCGATGCGGGTCCACTGCACCTCGGTCGGCACGATGTCGAGGATCGCCAGCCGCTCGATCCGGCCGGGTTCGTCCAGGGCGAGCCGGTAGCTGACGCGGGCGCCGCGGTCGTGGCCGGCCAGCGCGAAGCGGACATGGCCGAGCCGCTCCATCACCGCGACGATCTCCGCCCCGAGCCGCCGCTTGGCGTAGGCGTTCGCCCCGTGTTCGGAGGCGGGCGCCGCCGACCAGCCGTAGCCCTTCAGGTCGAGGACGATGACCCGGTGCGTCTCGGCGAGCCGCGGCGCCAGCCGGTGCCACATCGCGTGGCACTGCGGGAAACCGTGCAGCAGAAGGAGCGGCGGTGCCGTCTCGGGGCCGCCGGCCCGGCCGAACCAGCGGCCCGCCGGCCCCTCGATCCAGAGCGGCTCGAAACCGGGAAACAGGTCGTCGCCCTCTGCCATCCGCCAGCCTCCGTCGCGTCCATGCCGCGGACAACGGTTCGTCGGGAGGAAAGCTCCGCAGGCCGGATCGACGGCGCGGCTCGGCAATCTGAGATTGAGTGAGATGACCTGACGGAAACATGCGGTTCGGACGTAATCGTTCGGCAGGCCTCGTCTTCGACGTCACCGGGTGGACCAGATCTTGGGCAGGATGATCAAGTCGTGGGCAGGAGGAAATATTTACATTTTCGATCAAAGATCCGGCCCACCTACGGTGATACCATGCCTTTGAATGACATCGAAGAGTTGGCGCGAATCGCCTTCGATTGGCTCTGGGCCACCGATGCCGAGGATCGATTCAGCTCCATCTCCTCCGGGGCCGAGCGCCTGCTGGGCCGCAGCCCGGAGAGCCTGATCGGGACCGCGCGGTCGGCCCTGATCTGCGAGGAGGAGGGGGCGGGCCTCGCCGCCTACCGCGAGACGATCGCCGCGCGCCGCCCGTTCCGCGAGCTGACCTACGTCTACCGCCATCCCGACGGCGCGCCGCGCTGGTTCGAGATCAGCGGTCGCCCGGTCTTCTCGCCCGAGGGCGAATTCCTGGGCTACCGGGGCGTCGGCAGCGACGTCAGCGAGCAGCACCGGACCCGGATCGCCCTGGTCGAGGCTCATGCCCAGCTCAGCGAGCAGAACCGGCGCTTCGACGCCGCCCTGGAGAACATGAGCCAGGGCCTGTGCATGTTCGACGCGAGGCAGCGGCTCCTGGTGTGGAACCGGCGCTACCTGGAGATCTTCGGCCTCCCCGAGGACGCCGTCCATGTCGGCATGAGCCAGCGCGCCATCATCGAGACGCTGGTGGCGATCGGGTGCTACAAGCGCGGCGTCACGGTCGACGCGATCAGCGAAGGCACCCGCACGTCGCTGACCGGAGACGGGCCGAAATCGGTGCTGCGCGAACTCGCCGACGGGCGGGTCATCGCCGTGACCCACCGGCCCATGGCCGAGGGCGGCGGCTGGGTGGCGACCTTCGAGGACATCACCGAGCGGCGGCGCAACGAGGCGCGCATCATCCACATGGCCCGGCACGACGGCCTCACCGACCTGCCCAACCGCACCCGCCTGCGCGAGATCGGCTCCGAGTGGATCGAGGCACTGCGCACCGACGCCGAGTCGCCGCTCGCCGTGCTCTGCCTCGACCTCGACCGGTTCAAGCCGGTCAACGACAGCTTCGGCCACGCGGTCGGCGATCACCTGCTGCGGGCGGTGGCCGAGAGGCTGCGGGGCCATGTGCGCAGCCACGACGTGGTGGCGCGGCTCGGGGGCGACGAGTTCGCCGTGCTCTCCCGCGTCGAGGATGCGGCCGGGGCCGCGGCACTGGCCGAGCGCCTGATCGAGGTGGTCGCCGCGCCCTACGCCCTCGACGGGATCGTCGTCGAGATCGGGATGAGCGTCGGCATCGCCCTGGCCGCCTGCGATGTCCCGCAGGATATCGAGCGCCTCCTCAAGGAGGCCGACCTCGCCCTCTACGAGGCGAAGACCGAGGGGCGCGGCACCGTCCGCCTGTTCGAGCCGCAGATGGACGAGACCATGCGCGAGCGGCTCGGCCTCGAACGCGAACTGCGCGAGGCGCTCGCGCAGGACTGTTTCGAACTCCACTATCAGCCGCTCGTGGATCTGTCCGACAACCGCATCACCGGCATGGAGGCGCTGCTCCGCTGGCACCATCCCGAGCGCGGCCTCGTGAGCCCGGCGGTGTTCATCCCGCTGGCCGAGGAGACCGGGCTGATCGTGCCGATCGGCGAGTGGGTGCTGCACCAGGCCTGCCGGGACGCCGCCGCCTGGCCCGGCGAGATCAGCGTGGCGGTCAACGTCTCGCCGCTGCAGCTGCGCCACCGCGGCTTCGTCCAGAGCGTGCTCGGCGCGCTGGCGGGCAGCGGCCTCAAGGCGAGCCGCCTGGAGCTGGAGATCACCGAGAGCGTGCTGCTCGACGACACCGAGGCGAATCTCGAGACGCTCCACACCCTGCGCAAGCTCGGCGTGCGCATCTCCATGGACGATTTCGGCACCGGCTACTCCTCCATCAGCTACCTGCGCCGCTTCCCCTTCGACAAGATCAAGATCGACCGCTCCTTCGTGCGCGACTGCGCCGCCCAGTCGGAGGCCGGCGCGATCATCCGCGCCATCGTCAGCCTGGGGGCGAGCCTCGGCATCACGACGCTGGTCGAAGGCGTCGAGACCGAGCCGCAGCTCGCCACCGTCCGGGCGGAGGGGGCGCAGGAGGTGCAGGGCTACCTGTTCAGCCCGCCCCGGCCGGTCGGCGAGATCGCCGGCCTGCTCGGAACCGGGGTCGCGGCCGCGCAGCGGCCCGCGCCGACGCTGGCAGCCTGAGGATCCTCCGCAAGAGATCGATCGCGCGATCGTCCTGACCGCGTTCGGAGCGCTCCGGGGACATCCCCGGGGCGCCGTCCGCGGGTCGCGGCTCCGCCCCGCCGGCGGAACAGGGGCCGCGCGGCTGCCGTTCCTCCTCCAAGGCCTCTGGGGGCGGGCGCCGCATCCGGACCGGGTGCGCGGGCCGAGAGCGTCAGGAACGCTTCGCTCCGGTCACCGTTTTCAGCGCCATCGACGGAACGATTCCGGCAGCTTGGCAATTTTCCAAGCCAGGACAGACGTTCAAGACACCGTCCAAGACGGACGTCAGGAGGATACCATGATCGGTTGGGCTGTTACCTTTCTCGTCGTCGCTCTGATCGCCGCTCTGCTCGGCTTCGGCGGCATCGCCGGCACCGCCATGGAGGCGGCCAAGATCGTGTTCTTCGTCGCGATCGCGCTGTTCCTGATCTCGGCGGTGATGGGCGCCGTGCGCGGTCGCTCGCCGCGGTTGTGACGACCTGAACCCTCGGGGTTCGATGAAAGGGCGGTCCGCGAGGGCCGCCTTTTCCTTTTGCGCGGACCCCCGCTCTGGTAAGGGGCGCGGATGACCGACAAGCCAGACCCCTCCCCGGCCGCGCCCGCGGACCAGCCCGTGGATCAAGCCGCCGCGCCCGAGGGCGAGCGCATCGCCAAGGCCATCGCCCGCGCCGGCATCGCCTCCCGCCGCGACGCCGAGGCGATGATCGAGGCCGGCCGCGTCAGCCTCAACGGCAAGATCCTGACCTCGCCGGCGATCAACGTCACCGAGTCCGACCGCATCGCCATCGACGGCGAGCCCCTGCCCGCCCGGGAGCGCACCCGGCTGTGGCTGCTGCACAAGCCGCGCGGCGTCGTGACCACCGCCCGCGACCCGGAAGGCCGCCAGACCGTGTTCGACGGGCTGCCCGACGACCTGCCGCGGGTCGTCGCCATCGGCCGGCTCGACATCAACACGGAGGGGCTCCTGCTCCTCACCAACGACGGCGGGCTCGCCAAGGTGATCGCCCACCCCGATACCGGCTGGCTGCGCCGCTACCGCGTGCGCGCCTTCGGCGACATCACCCAGGCGGATCTCGACCGGCTCAAGAAGGGCGTGACCGTCGATGGCATGGAGTACGGCCCCGTCGAGGCGACCCTCGACCGGGTCCAGGGCGACAACCTCTGGCTCACCCTCGGCCTGCGCGAGGGCAAGAACCGCGAGGTCAAGCGCATCCTCGAACATCTCGGCCTCTCCGTGAACCGGCTGATCCGGCTCTCGTTCGGGCCGTTCCAGCTCGGCGACCTCGAAGTCGGGCTCGTCGAGGAGATCCGCACCAAGGTGCTGAAGGAGCAGCTGGGAAAGAGCCTCGCCGAACAGGCCGGCGTCGATTTCGAGAGCCCGGTGCGCGAGACCATCGCCCCGTTCGGCAGCCCGAAGAAGGCCGCCCGCGCCAAGCCCGAGGCGCCCGCCGGGCGGGGCCGGCCCGATCCGCGCGGTGAGGCCCGCGGTGAGGGCCGCTCCGGCGGCCGCGATGCCCGCGGCAGCGCGGCGGGCCGTCCGCCCCGCGATCCGGCCCGGCCCGCCGCTCCCGCCCGCGCCGCGCGTCCGGCGCAGCGGGCGCCCTCGCCCACCGTGTGGCGGGCCGAGGACGAGACCCGTCCCCGCGCCAGCAAGGTGCCGCGCCGGGGCACGGACCCGAAGAGCGCCCGCGCGGCGGCGGCCGAGCGCGGCCGCGAGCGGGTCGGCGCGATCCAGGCGGCGGGCGAACGCCGGGTGCTGGTCGAGCGGCTCCAGCCCTCGCCGGAGACGCCCGCCCCCGAGCCCCACCGCCGGGTCCGCTTCCGCAAGGAGGAGGAGCGGCCCGAGCGCCCGGAGCGCTCCCGCGAGGATCGGCGCGAAGACCGTCGCGAAGACCGTCGCGAAGACCGGCCGCGCCGGGACGCGCCCGCGGGCGATGCCCGGCCCCGCCGCCGCGAGGCCGGGGAGGCCGCCGCGCCCGAGCGGCGCGGGCCCCCGCGCGAGCGCCGGTCCGAGACCGAGGGCCGTCCGCCCCGCGCGCGGAGCGAGGGCCGTCCGCCGCGCGACCGCGGCGAGGGGGCGCCCCGCCGGGAGCGTCCGGCCGAAGCGGGCGCGCCGGAACGGCGCGGTCCCCCGCGCGACCGGCCCCGCGCCTTCGAGGGCGAGCGTCCCGCCCGCGCCCCGCGCGGCGAGGGAGAGCGCGGCGGCTTCCGCAAAGGTCCGGGCGCGGGTCCTGGCGCCGGTCCCGGCGGCAAGCCGGGCTTCAAGGGCGGTGCCCGCGACGGGGCCAAGGGGAATGCCAGGGGCGCTCCGAAGGGCGACTTCAAGCCCGGCGGCCGGCCCGGCGGCGGTCGTCCGGGCGGTCGTCCCGGCGGCAAGCCCGGTGGAAAGCCCGGCGGCGCCGGGGGGCGTCCCGGCGGCGGCAAGCCGGGGCCGCGCGGCGGCCGTCCCGGCCGTACGCCGCGCGGTGACGCGTAGGGTCTGAGGCGTGCGGATCGTCGGCGGCGAGTGGCGCGGGCGCCGGCTCGCCGGGCCGAAGGCGGAGGGCATCCGCCCGACCTCCGACCGCCTGCGCGAGGCCCTGTTCAACGTGCTGGCCCACGCCTACGACGATGCGGTCGAGGATGCGGTGGTGCTCGACCTGTTCGCGGGCACCGGCGCGCTCGGCTTCGAGGCGCTCTCCCGCGGCGCCGCCCGGGCCATCTTCGTGGACGAGGGGCGCCAGGCCGGCGCGCTGATCCGCGAGGGCATCGCCGCGCTCGGCTGCGAGACGCGCGCCCGGCTGATCCAGCGCGACGCGACCCGGCTCGGACCCGCCCCGGATGCCGCCTCCCTGGTCTTCTGCGACCCGCCCTACCGGAAGGGGCTCGCCCCCGCGGCGCTCGCCGCGGCGGCGGCCGGCGGCTGGCTGAGTCCCGGCGCCCTGGTCCTGGTCGAGGAGGCCGCCGAGGCCGGCCCGGTCCTGCCGCCCGGCTTCGCGGAGCTGGAGCGGCGCAGCTACGGCGAGACGGCGGTGACGTTCGGCCGGTTCGGGGGCTGAGATCCTTTTTTGGGACCGGTTCGTCGCGTGCATCGGGTTCGATCGCGACCCGACCGGGTTCATACGATGTCCGATTGATCCGCTCGGGCTCTGCTCCGCCGTCATCGCGAGGCGGAGCCGAAGCGATCCAGCGCGCGACCTCTCCGGAAAAGGCGCACCCTGGATTGCCACGGCTTCGCCTCGCAATGACGAGGGAAAGACCGAAGCGATCAACCGGATGACACATCAGGCACCGGACAGGAGTCCCAGCAGATCCTGGACCGTGCCGTAGAGCGCGAGACCGAGGACGAGGATCGCCACGATCCCGCCCAGGGCGTTCACGGGCCGGCTGCGGCCGTCGCGCAGCCCGTGGAGCGCGGAACGCAGCGTTCCGATGACCGCCGCGATCACCGGCACGGCCCAGGCGCCCAGCAGAAGACCCATCGCGACGGGGCCTTTGAACGCGCTGCCCGCGGTGACGACGGCCAGGGTCGCGGCCAGGTAGACGGCGAGCGTCACGAGCAGCGACAGCCACGTGCCGAGTGCGCCGCTCCAGTGCCGGGCGATGACGGATCGCATGGTCAAACCTCTTCCTCGGCGCGCGGCCGCGTCAGCCCGTCCCGGTGCTTCGAAGCGGGGGAGGAATGATGCGCCGCCACCATGCAGGAACGATGAAGCCGCGGGGCCGGCGCGGCCGCGGCGGCACCACGCCCGTGACCCTTTCCGGTTCGGTGCCCTATCTCGCTCGGGCAACGCCCGTCCCGCGAAGGAGGCCCGCGCCCATGCCGCCCATCCTGCCGCCCGTCCTGCCGCCCGTTCCCACCCTTGCCCGCCGAACCCTCCTGCAGGGAACCGCCGCCCTCGCCGCGGCGGGGCTCACCCCGGCCCTGCTGCGCCCGTCCCGCGCCGCGGAGGCCCTGATCAGCCGGCCGATCCCCTCCTCCGGCGAGCGGCTTCCGGCCATGGGCATCGGCACCTCGCGCCGCTACGAGGTGGCGGTGACGCCGGAGGCGACCGCGCCCCTGCGCGAGGCGGTGGAGCGCTTCGTCGCGCTCGGCGGAACGGTGATCGACACCGCCCCGAGCTACGGCACGGCGGAGGACGTGCTCGGCCTGATCCTCGGCGGGCTTCGGGAAAAGATCTTTCTCGCCACCAAGGTCGCGGCCCGCGGCCGGGAGGCGGCGCAGGCCGAGACCGAGCGCTCGTTCCAGCGCCTGCGCACGGACAAGATCGACCTCATCGCCGTGCACAACCTCATCGACACGGAGGTGAACCTCGCCGTCCTGCGCGAGCTGAAGGAGAAGGGCCGCATCCGCTACGTCGGCGTCACGGTCTGGCGCGACGAGCAGTTCCCCGATCTCGAAGCGGTGATGAAGCGGGACAAGCTCGATTTCGTGCAGGTGAACTACGCCCTCGACAGCCGCACCGCGGCGGAGCGCATCCTGCCGCTCGCCGCCGAGCGCGGCGTGGCGGTGATGGTCAACGTGCCGTTCGGCCGCGACCGCCTGTTCAAGGCGGTGAAGGACAAGCCCCTGCCCGACTTCGCCGCCGAATTCGGCTGCAGGAGCTGGGCGCAGTTCTTCCTCAAATACGTGCTGGCCAACGACGCCGTCACCTGCCCGATCCCCGGGATGGCGAAGGCGGCCTATGTCGAGGACAACCTCGCCGCCGCGACGGGGCGGCTGCCGGACGCCGCCGAGCGGCGCAAGATGGAGGCCTTCATCGATGCGGTCTGACGTTTTTGGGATTTCTTCCGTTCGGCGTGGGGTGCTGGTCCTGCTCGCCGGTACGCTTCTGCTCCCGGCCCTCCCCGCCCAGGCGCAGTCCGAAACGACCAAAAAAATCGGGATCGTCGGGGCCGGCAATATCGGTGGCACGCTCGGCCGGCTCTGGATCAAGGCGGGCTACGAGGTGCTCTTCGCCTCCCGCCACCCGGAGGAACTCAAGCCGCTCGTGGACGAACTCGGCCCCAAGGCGCGGGCCGGCACGCCGGCGGAGGCTTTTCGCTTCGGCAACGCCGTGCTGATCGCGGTGCCCTACAAGGCCTATCCGGAGATCGGGAAGGACAACGCCGCCGCGCTCAGGAACAAGGTGGTGATCGATGCCGGCAACGCGGTGAAGGCCCGCGACGGCGCGATCGCCGACGAGGTCGAGCGCGACGGCATCGGCATCACGTCCGCCAAGTACCTGCCCGGCGCCCGCGTGGTGCGGGCCTTCAACGCGGCGAACTATCGTGTCTTCCAGAAGAATGCCGGCCGGCCCGAGCCGCGCATGGCGGTGCCGATCGCCGGCAACGATCCCAAGGCGCTGGAGACCGCCCGCACCCTGGTCTCGGATGCGGGCTTCGATCCCGTCGTGGTCGGCGAACTGAAGGCGGCCGACACCTTCGCCATGGGCTCGCCCGGCTTCGGCCACGACCTCTCGGCGCCGGAGCTCAAGGAGAAGCTCGGGGTGAAGCCTTGAGCGAGGCCCGAGCCTCCTCGTCAGGCTCCTCCCTCGCCGACCGCCTCGCCCGCCTCATCGATGTGCGGCCGGGCGAGGGCCCGGCGCTCGCATGGTCCTGGGCCTACATCTTCGCCCTGCTCGCGAGCTACTACGTGCTGCGCCCGATCCGCGACCAGATGGGCGTGGCGGGCGGCCTCGAGAACCTGCCGTGGCTGTTCCTGGCGACGCTCGTCGGCATGCTGGCGCTCAACCTGCCCTTCGCGTGGCTGGTGAAGCGCCTGCCGCGGGCGCGCTTCGTGCCCCTCACCTACCGCTTCTTCATCCTCAACATCCTGGTCTTCGCCGCCCTCATCGCCGTGGCGGAGGGCGAGACGGCGGTCTGGGTCGGCCGGGCCTTCTTCGTCTGGCTCTCGATCTTCAACCTGTTCGTGGTCTCGATCTTCTGGGCCACGGTGGTGGACGTGTTCTCGACCGAGCAGGGCAAGCGCCTGTTCGGCTTCATCGCCGCCGGCGCGACGCTCGGCGCCATCTGCGGCTCGGCGGTGACCGCGACGCTCGCCCGCGACGTGCCGACCTGGGCGCTGCTGCTGGCCGCCGCCGTCCTCCTGGAGGCGGCGGTCTTCGCCATGCGCGGCCTCGCGCGCCTGATCGGACGGCTCCACGCCGTGCCGGAGGAATCGCGCGCGGGCGAAACCATCGGCGGCGACGTGCTCGCGGGCATCCGGCGCACGATCGCCTCGCCCTACCTCCTCAACATCGCGCTGTTTCTCGCGCTGTTCTCGGTCACCGCGACCTTCCTGTATTTCGAGCAGGCGGCGGTGGCCAAAAACAATTTCCCCAATCGCGGCGCGCAGACCGCCTTCTTCGCCAGCGTCGATCTCGCCGTGAACGTCCTGACGCTCGGCGTGCAGCTCTTTTTCACCGGGCGCATCACGAAGCGGCTCGGCGTCGGCGTCACGCTCGCCCTGCTGCCGGCGGCGAGCATCGTCGGTTTCGCGGCGCTCGCCCTCTCGCCGACGGTCGCCTCGGTGGTGGTGATCTACGTGCTGCGGCGCGCGGGCAACTTCGCCATCGCCCGGCCGGTGCGCGAGGTGCTGTTCACGGTGGTGCCGCGGGAGGACCGCTACAAGGCGAAAAGCTTCATCGACACGGTGGTCTACCGCCTCGGCGATCAGGTCGGCGCGTGGTCCTATACTGGGCTGGCCGCGCTCGGCTTCGGCGGCCACGCCGCGGCGGTGGTGGCGATACCGCTTTCGGCCGCGTGGCTCCTCAACGCGCTCTGGCTCGGCCGGGCGCAGGCGCGGCGGCAGGCGCAGCGGGAGGAGGGCGTGGCGGACGGGTCCGCCCCGGCGCCGGCCGCGCGGCCGCCGGGCTGACGGCGATCGTGACAAAGGTTACCGTTCGATCCCGACAATGTCCGTCGGCCGGACGAGCCGGCCTGATCGCTTGGGGACGGGCGGCGATGCGGCATCGCGGCACGCCTCTGTTTCCGGCCGCAATCGGACATAGAACAGAAACAGTGTCGTGCGGTATCCGCATGATCGATCCCGCCCGCGGCCCCGGCAGGCGGCGTGTCTCTCGGGCGCTTCGCGAGGCACTCTGACCGGACATCGACCGGAGACCCATGGGACTCGTCCAGTACGCCCTCAAGTTCCGCATCACGACCTACGTGCTTGCCGTGCTGATGATGCTGGGCGGGGCGGGCGCGGTCGTCGTGACTCCCAAGGACGTGCTGCCCGCCGTCGACATCCCCGTCGTCGTCGTGGTCTGGACCTATACGGGCCTGTCCGCGCCGGAGATGGAGAAGCGGATCACGACCTATTCCGAGTTCGGAATCTCCAACAACGTCAACAACATCGCCCGGATGGAATCGACCAGCCTCCAGGGCACGTCGGTGATGAAGATCTATTTCGACCAGAGCGTCAGCATCGATCTGGCCATCGCCCAGGTCGTCTCCTCGACGAACTCGATCCGCGCGCTGATGCCGCCCGGCGTGCAGCCGCCGGTCATCGTGCGCTTCTCCGCCTCCTCGGTGCCGGTGATCCAGCTCGCGCTCACCTCGGCCAAGGACAGCCTCAACAAGGTCTACGACTACGCCCAGTACCGCATCCGCCAGCGCCTGACCCAGGTGCCGGGCTCGACCCTGCCCTCCCCCTTCGGCGGCGCCCCGCGCCAGGTCATGGTCGATCTCGACCTGCACGCGCTCCAGGCGCTCGGGATGACGCCGCTCGAGGTCACCAACGCGGTGACCTCGCAGAATCTGACCATCCCCTCGGGGCTGACCAAGATCGGCGAGCAGCAATACCCGGTGCAGATGAACGCGACGCCGGACGCGATCGCGGCGCTCAACGAGATCCCGATCAAAGTGGTCAACGGCCAGCCGGTGCTGGTGCGCGACGTCGCCTATGTCCGCGACGGCGGCCCGCCGCAGGTCAACGTGGTGCGGGCCGACGGCGCCGCCTCGGTGCTGATGCGGGTCTTGAAGAACGGCACCGCCTCGACCCTGGACGTCGTCAACAACGTCAAGGCGGCGCTCCCCGACATCCGCGCGGCGGCGCCCGAGGGCATGGAGATCAAGCCGCTCTTCGACCAGTCGGTCTTCGTCTCGAACGCCATCGAAGGGGTCTGGCACGAGGCCGTCATCGCCGCCTGCCTCACGGGTCTGACCATCCTGCTGTTCCTCGGCTCGTGGCGCTCGACCCTGATCGTGCTCGTCTCGATCCCCTTATGCCTCATGACCTCGCTGGCGCTGCTCGCCGCGCTCGGCCACACCATCAACGTGATGACGCTGGGCGGCCTCGCGCTCGCGGTCGGCATCCTCGTCGACGACGTGACGGTGGCGATCGAGAACACCTACCGCCTGTTCGAGGAGGGCAAGCCGTTCCGCAACGCCGTGGTCGAGGGCGCGGCGGGCATCGCCAAGCCGGCGCTGATCTCGACCCTGTCGATCTGCGCCGCCTTCGTCTCGGTCTTCGCGCTGACCGACACCCCGAAATTCCTGTTCACGCCGCAGGCGCTCGCGGTCGTGTTCGCGATGCTGACCTCCTACCTGCTGACCCGCACCCTGGTGCCGGTGCTGATCGACGTGCTGGTGGCCCGCGAGTACCTCCAGCACCACGGCGGTGAGGAGGACGCCCCGCGCCGGGGCCGGATCGAGCGGGCGCTGGGCTGGCTGCTCGCGCCGGTCTTCCGGCTGGCCGGCGCCTTCCGCCGCGGCTTCGAGGCGCGGTTCGCGCGCTTCCACCGCGGCTATGTCGGATTGCTGCACGCGGTGCTGCGCCATCCCGTCGTGACGGTGACGACCGTCGCCCTGCTGTTCGCCGGCACCGGCGGGCTCTTCGTCTTCACGGGGCAGGACTACTTCCCGCAGGTCGAATCGAGCCAGATGACCCTGCACCTGCGCACCCGGCCGGGCATGCGCATCGAGACCGCCGAGCAGACCTTCGCCGAGGTGGAGAAGGTGGTGCGCGAGGTGATCCCCGAGGGCGAGATCGACCAGATCCTCGACAACATCGGCATCCCGTCGAACAACTACAACTTCGCCTTCTCCGACGGCTCGTTCGTCTCCTACAACGACGGCCAGATGCTGATCGACCTGAAGGACGAGCACGGACCGGTCGCCGAGTACCAGCGCCGCCTGCGCGAGACCCTGCGCGAGCGCTTCCCCGACATGATCGTCTACTTCCAGCCCTCGGACATCATCACGCAGATCCTCAATTTCGGCGTCATCGCGCAGATCGACGTGCAGGTCTCGGGACGCAACACCGTCAAGGATCTCGAGGTCGCCCGGCGCATCGAGGCGCGGCTCAAGGAGACGCCCGGCCTCGTCGACGTGCACCTGCACCAGATCGTCGACACGCCGCAATTCTTCGTCGATGTCGACCGGCGGCTCGCGGCCGAGCTCGGCCTGACGCAGCAGCAGGTGGCCCAGAGCCTCAACGTGTCGCTGTCGGGCTCCTTCCAGGTGAACCCGAACTTCTGGACCGACCCGAAGACCGGCATCCCCTACCAGCTCTGGGTCCAGACGCCGGAATACCGCAACGCCTCGCTCACCGCGCTGCAGAACACCCCGCTCTTCGCCCGCGCCAGCGCGGCGGCCGGCAATGGGCCGGGGGCGCTGACGCTGCTGTCGAGCATCGCCACGATCACCCGCCAGCCGACGCAGACGGTGATCAACCACGTCAACACGCAGCCGACCTTCAACGTCTACGCCGCGGTGCAGGACCGCGACCTGGGCTCGGTCGCCCGCGACATCGACCGGATCGTCCTGGAGGAGCAGAAGGCGCTGCCGGCCCCCGACAAGATCACCGTGCGCGGGCAGATCGAGAACATGCGCGCCGCCTTCTTCCGGATGGAGGTCGGCCTCGGCATCGCGCTGATCGCGGTCTACCTGCTGATGGCGGTGAACTACCAGAGCTGGGGCGATCCCTTCGTGGTGCTGGCCGCCCTGCCGGTCGCCTTCTGCGGCATCGTCGCGAGCCTGTTCATCACGAACACCGCCTTCTCGATTCCGTCGCTGTTCGGGGCGATCATGTCGGTGGGCATCGCCTCGGCCAACTCGATCCTGCTCGTGACCTTCGCCAAGGAACACCGGGAGGCCACCGGCTGTTCGGCCCGCGAGGCGGCCATCGTCGCGGGCGAGACCCGGCTGCGGCCGGTGCTGATGACGGCGAGCGCGATGTTCCTGGGGCTGGTGCCGATGGCGATCGGCACCGGCGAGGGCGGCGAGCAGAACGCGGCGCTGGCGCGGGCGGTGATGGGCGGCCTCGCGCTCGGCACCCCCTCGACGCTGCTGTTCGTGCCGTTCCTCTACAGCCTGCTGCGGCGGGGCGAGGCCAAGCCGCTCGAGGATTATATCTGATGACGTCCGCCCGACCCGACCGGAGGAAGTGCCCGTGACCGAGGGCGAGGACAAAAAAATTCCGCCGCCACCGGGCAAGGGCGGCTTCGTGCTGGCCGGGCTGATCGCCGCGGGCCTCGTGGCCTATGGCGGCTACGGCCACTGGCAGCGGGCGGCCCGGGCCGAGGCGACGCGCGCCAAGCAGATCGAGTTCGTGCCGAAGGTCCGCACCGAGGAGGCCAAGCGCCTCGACGGGCCGATCGAGCTGACCCTGCCGGGCCAGACCGAGCCCTTCGCCACCGCGCGGATCTACGCCCGCGCCACCGGCTACATCGCCGAGCGCCACGTCGATCTCGGCTCGCGGGTGAAGAAGGGCGACGTGCTCCTGCGCATCGCCGCCCCCGACCTCGACCAGCAGCTCGCCCAGGCCGAGGCGCAGCTCGGCCAGCTCGAGGCGCAGCTCCTGCGGGCCAAGGCCATGGTCGATCAGGCGCGGGCCAACGTGAACCTCGCCCAGGTCACCAACTCGCGCACCTCGACCCTCGCCGGCCAGGGCTGGGCCTCGAAGCAGAACGCCGACAACACCCAGGCCGGCGTGCTGTCGCAGCAGGCCAACCTCGCCTCGGCCGAGGCCGACGTGAAGGTGGCGGAGGCCAACATCAAGGCGCAGCAGGCGACCGTCGGCCGCCTCAAGGCGCTGACCGGCTTCGAGATCGTCACTGCGCCCTTCGACGGCGTGATCACCACCCGCAACGTCGATGTCGGCGACCTCGTCCAGGCCGATGCCGGCTCGGGCACGCCGCTCCTGTCGATGGACCGGGACGACGTGCTGCGCATCTCGGTCAACGTGCCGCAGAACGCGGCGGTCGGCGTGCAGCCGGGCATCGCCGCCCGGATCAAGGTGCCGCAGATGCCGGACCGCAGCTTCTCCGGCGAGGTCGAGCGCAGCTCGGTCGCCCTGCTCGCCTCCTCGCGCACGCTCACGACCCAGGTCGACGTGCCGAACCCCGACCGCACCCTGCGGCCCGGCCTCTACGTCTACGTGACCCTGGCGATCCCGCGCACCGGCGGCACCACGGTGGCGGTGCCGGCCGAGGCCCTGGTGTTCAACCAGTCCGGCACCCGCGTCGCGGTGGCCCGCGAGGACGACCGCGTCACCTGGGTCGACGTCCATGTCGCCCGCGACAAGGGCACTCTGGTCGAGGTCGACAAGGGCCTCTCGGGCGGCGAGCGCCTCGTGCTGAGCCCGCCCGCCGACCTCAAGGACGGCGGGCGCATCGCCCCGCAACAGCCGAAGACGGACAAGCCGATGCAGGCCGCGCAGCGATAAGGTTTTTTGTCGGCGTCGATTGGGTGATGGCGCCGCTCCCAGGCACGCCTCATCCTGAGGTGCCGGAGCGCAGCGGAGGCCTCGAAGGATCCTCCAGGATTCGCGCGGGATCTGGAGGATCCTTCGAGGCCCGCTGGCGCGGGCACCTCAGGATGAGGGCGGTGGATGGGATCGCCCCGGTGCCGTCCGTTGGCCTTATCGGCGGGTTGCGCGGGCCGCCCCGCTCGGCTCACATCCCGTCCGGAAACGCGCCGACGAAAAGGCTTCAGCCATGAGCGACCTCAAGACCCTCCGCAGCCTGTCCGGTCTGCCGCCGGAGCCCGCCGCCCTCCCGGGCGCGGCGCTGGTGATGATCGACCTGCAGAACACCTACCGCGAGGGCGTGATGCGCCTGGAGGGCGTCGAGCCGGC
Source organism: Methylorubrum podarium (assembly GCF_040270385.1). Taxonomy (NCBI): domain Bacteria; kingdom Pseudomonadati; phylum Pseudomonadota; class Alphaproteobacteria; order Hyphomicrobiales; family Methylobacteriaceae; genus Methylorubrum; species Methylorubrum podarium. The sequence goes on from NZ_JBELQE010000093.1 coordinate 20,413, forward strand.
GATCCGCGAGGCGCGGACGCTGCTGGAGCGGGCGCGCCACGCCGGCATCCCGGTCTTCCACGTGCGCCACGATGCCGGGCCGGGCTCGCCCTACGACGTCACCGCCGCCATCGGCCAGATCAGCGACGAGGTCGCGCCGCGGGCGGGCGAGCCGGTCATCACCAAGGCCTATCCGAGTTCCTTCGCCGGCACCGACCTTCAGGCGCAGCTGGAGGCGGCGGGCGTCAAGGACCTGATCCTGGCGGGCTTCATGACGCATATGTGCATCAACTCGACCGCGCGCAGCGCCTTCACCCTCGGCTTCCGCCCGACCGTGGTGGCCTCGGCCACCGCCACCCGCGCCCTGCCGGGACCGGACGGCGCGACCGTTCCCGCCGCCGCCCTCCAGGCCGCGAGCCTCGCCAGCTTGAGCGACCTGTTCGCGGTGGTGGCGCCGGACGCGGCGGCGATCCGCGGATAGGGGGATCAGGCCGCGCGGGCGCGGGGCTGGGCGGCCTCGTCCGCCGGCCGCGGCCCGAACATCCGCTGGTAGAGCGCGGCCGGGCTGTGGCTGCGGCCCTCCGAATCGACGATGCGGACGTCGCTCAGGCCGGAGGTGGTCAGCGACAGGCCCTGTTCCAGGGCGCTCAGCAGGGAGCCGTGCTGCCAGGAATAGACCCGCGAGGCGGTGCCGGCGCTGACGGTGAAACTCACGGATACATCCCGATGCTGATGCCGGCTGGCGACGGTGCCGCCGGGCGCGATGAAAAGGTTCGTCCCGGGGGCGGGTTCCGTAAAACTTGAGCTTTAATAGTGGCTCTTGGTTGACGAAGTCTTTGCGGAACTTGCCCCTTTCGGTGGCGGAACCGCGGGCGCCCGGTGGCGGCACGATGGCAGCGGCGCCATTCCGGACCCGCAGGGCTCCCGCTCTCCCACGGGATTGCCGGGGCGCGCCGGGCCCCTCAGAGTGCCTCACGAAGCGCCCGGTCACCGGTCGCGTCCTCTTCGGCCGCGACGGCGCTGCGGGGGTCTTGTGAGAGTCAGACGGCGGTGGGCGGCCTCGCGGGGCCGCTCCGGACAGCCACAGCGGAGAGAGCCAATGGAATACCGGCAGTTCGGACGCTCGGGCCTCAAGGTGCCGGTGCTCAGCCTCGGCACGGCCACCTTCGGCGGCACCGACGCGTTCTTCCAGAACTGGGGCAGCACCGGCGTGAAGGAGGCGAGCCGCCTGATCGACCTCTGCCTCGATGCGGGCGTCAACTTCCTCGACACCGCCGACCTCTATTCGAGCGGCGACTCGGAAAAGATCCTCGGCGAGGCGATCAAGGGCCGCCGCGACAGGCTGCTGATCTCGACCAAGGCGACGTTCCGGGTCGGCGAGGACGTCAACGCGGTCGGCTCGTCGCGCCACCACCTGATCCGCGCCTGCGAGGCCAGTCTGAAGCGGCTCCAGACCGACCATATCGACGTCTACTTCATGCACGGCTTCGACGCGCTGACCCCCGTCGAGGAGACCCTGCGGGCGCTCGACGACCTCACCCGCGCCGGCAAGATCGGCTATATCGGCGCCTCGAACTTTTCCGGCTGGCAGCTGATGAAGGCGCTGGCGACCTCGGAGCGGTACGGGCTCGCCCGCTACGTCGTCTATCAGGGCTACTACTCGCTGATCGGCCGCCACTACGAGTGGGAGCTGATGCCGCTCGGCCTCGACCAGGGCGTCGGCCTGATGGTGTGGAGCCCGCTCGGCTGGGGCCGGCTCACGGGAAAGATCCGGCGGGGGCAGGCGGCCTCGGGCGGGCGCCTCGCCACGGCGGCCGGCGCGGAGGGCGGTCCCACCGTCTCCGACGACTATCTCTACGACGTGGTCGACGCCCTCGACGCGGTCGCCGCCGAGACCGGCCGGACGGTGCCGCAGGTGGCGCTGAACTGGCTGCTGACCCGCCCGACCGTGTGCAACATCGTCATCGGCGCCCGCAACGAGGAGCAGCTGAAGCAGAATCTCGGCGCGGTCGGCTGGTCGCTGACCGAGGACCAGATCGCCCGCCTCGACGCGGCGAGCCGGGAAAACCCGATCTACCCCTACTGGCACCAGACCGGCTTCGACGAGCGGAACCCGAAGCCGACGGCGTGGTGAGGCGACGCGATCCGGTCTCCGTCATCGCGAGCGGCAGCGAAGCGATCCAGAGCGCGACCTTTCCGGACAGGGCGGCGCCCTGGATTGCTTCGGCTCCGCCTCGCAATGACAACGGTGCTCCACCGCTCGGGCCGAGCCGTCTTCACATGCTGATCTCGGGGCCGTGCTTGTCGCCGTCGTCCGGCACGGGGCTTGGCTCGCCCTGCCAGGGCAGGCTCTGCCAGGGCGGCTGGCCGGCGCGGGCCTCGTACTCCTCCAGCGGCAGGGTGGTCTCGCCGCCCTCCCCGTCCTGGACCCGGACATGGCTCGGGCGCGGCTGCTTCGGCGGGCAGAGGAAGAGGCCCTTGAACGAGGTCGCCATGGTCTAAAGGCCCTCCGGCCGCTCGCCCTGGGGCGCGTGATGCGCGCGCACCGGACGCGCCCGCAGGTAGCCCTTGACGCGCAGATACTCGGCGACGATCTCGCAGATCGCCCGGTCCCGCGGCAGGCGCTCGACCGCGCAATGCTCGTCCAGGGCCGCCACGACCTCCGGCGGGAAGGTCAGGATGCCGGCGAGCTTCGGTTCCGCGGACGGATCGGTCTCGTGTTCGGTCTCGCTCACGCTGTCTGTCCTCCGCCTACACGCCCGATCCGACCGGCGGCACGCCCTGCTCCGGCGTCGGGACGACGCCGAGCCCGTCCGCGTCGCCGGGACGGGTGGCGCCGAGACGCCGCAGCAGCGCCTCGTAGGTCTGAACCGCCGGGGAATCCCCCTGAAGCTCGCGGGTGTCGGCGAGGAGCCGCCGCACGTCCTCCACGAACAGGTCGCGCGCCCGCCCTCCCCCGGGGCTCGCCTCGAACAGGCGGGTGAGCGCCAGCTCGAACACGCCCATCAGGAGGCCGAGCCGCTCGGTGTCGTCCGCCATCGTCCCCTCCGGATGTCTCGACCACCTCCGCGGTCCGGCTGAAGACGGGAACGCCGGTGAGGCGCCCCGCGGTTCCGCCGCCGCCGGGGACAAGCCCGGGCGGCTGCCACTGCGCCGCATGGGAAGACGCGCATCGGGCTCTAGATTTCCTTTCCTCCTCGGCGTCCCCGTGACGCCGGCAGCCCACCCGCGGGCCGGGGCTCCCGGCCGGAACTCCGGTGCCGCTCGGGGAGATGTCCACCAAGCATCAAACCCCGAGCCGCTGTTGTCGCCCCACTCGCTCCTCTCCCCCGCGCGGTTTCCTGCGGCACCTCGGCAGGGGTTGGGCGACGCGCCGGGCGACGGCGCGGAGGATGCGCATGGCGGCTTCCCCGCCCGGGCCATCGCCCGGCTGCGCCGGACCGGGCTGCTGGCTGCCCCCCTGCCCGAGGCGCTCGGCGGCCGCGGCCTGTGCGATCCGGCCCGCGTGGACGATCTGCGGGCGCTGCTGACGCAGACCGGCCGCGACGACCTCGCGGTCGGACGGCTCTACGAGGGGCACGTCAACGCGCTCGCCCTGGTGCTGCGCTACGCCGACGCCGCCGTCGTCGGGCGGCTCGCCCGCGACGCGGCGCAGGGGCATCTCTTCGGTGTCTGGAACACCGAGCCGGCCGAGGGCGGCCTCGTCCGCGACAAGGCGGGCCGCCTTCACGGCGCCAAGAGCTACGCCTCGGGGGCGGGTTTCGTCACCCGCCCGCTGGTGACGGCGCGGCTCGCCGACGGACGCCGGCTGATGCTGGTGATGCGCCTGGAGCCCGGCGAGCGGGCCGACCTGTCGGCTTGGCGCGCCCACGGCATGCGCGCCTCCGCCACCGGCACGGTCGATTTCTCCGGGCTCGGCCCCCGCGACGGCGAGGTGATCGGCGCGCCCGACGATTACGGGCGCCAGCCCTTCTTCTTCGCCGGGGCGTGGCGCTTCCTGGCGGTCCAGCTCGGCGGGATCGAGGCGGTGGTCGAGACGCACCGGGCGCATCTCGCCGCCACCGGCCGGGCGGAGGACCCCCACCAGCAGGCCCGGTTCGGGCAGGCCATGGTCGCGGCTGAGACGAGCCGGCTGCTCGTCGCCCGCGCCGCCCGGATCGCCGCCGCCGAGGACGGACCGCCCGAGCGGGTCATCGCCTACGTCAATCTCGCCCGCGCGGCGGTCGAGCAGGCGGGGCTCGACGTGATCGCCCTGGCGCAGCGCTCCGTCGGCCTCGCGGGTTTCCTCGAGAGCCATCCCCTGGAGCGCCTGATGCGCGATCTCGCGACCTATCTGCGCCAGCCGGCCCCGGATTTCGCCCTGACCGGCATGGCCGCGCACGCGCTGGCCGCCGACGAGCCGTTCCACGCCCTGTGGCCCGAGGAGCCGGCTCCCGCCCCGCGCGCTTCAGAGGCCGAGGTAGAGGCAGAGGTGGAGGCGGTGGGATGAGCGGCCGGCGGACCGAGACGCTGCCGGAGCGCTACTTCGCGGAGATCTACGCCTCCGATCCCGATCCCTGGCGCTTCACCTCCAGCGCCTACGAGGCCGAGAAATACGCCGCGACGCTGCAGGCCCTGCCGCGGGCGCGCTACGGGAACGCCCTGGAGGTCGGCTGCTCGATCGGCGTCTTCACCCGGGCGCTCGCTCCCCGCTGCGGGGCGCTGACCGGCCTCGACATCGCGCAGGCCGCGCTCGACGCCGCGCGGGCGCGCTGCGCGGAGTACCCGCAGGTCGGCTTCGTCCGCGGCGCGGTGCCGGAGGTCTGGCCGGAGGGACGGTTCGACCTCATCGTCTTCGGCGAGGTGCTGTACTTCCTGAGCGCGCCGGATCTGGCGCGGCTCGTCGCGCGGGTCGAGGCGAGTTTGGTGCCGGGGGGCGACTGCCTGCTCGTGCACTGGCTCGGGGAGACGGACTATCCCCTCTCCGGCGACGCGGCGGCGGAGAGCTTCATCGCGGGCACGGCCCCGTTCTGCCGGGTGCTGCCCGGCGCGCGCACAGAGGCCTACCGCCTCGACGTGCTGCGGCGGGCGGACACGCGATGACCAGTACGATGCCGGTACGATGACGGAGGCGATGACGGCGTGTTCGGAAAAGGCCGTCCGGCGCCACCCGCTCTGGGTGCGCCTGACCCACTGGGTCAACACCGCTGCCTTCCTGGCCCTCCTCGTCAGCGGCTTCGCCATCCTGCTCGCCCTGCCCCGGCTGTTCTGGGGCGAGACCGGCGCCAACGACGCCCCGGCCTGGATCGTGCTGCCGCTGCCGGTGAACCTCGAACAGACCGGCTGGGGCCGCAACCTCCACTTCCTCGCCGCCTGGATCTTCGTGCTCAACGGCGCGCTCTACCTGCTGATCGCGCTCGTGAGCGGACATCTCCTGCGCCGCCTCGCCCCCGACCGCGACCAGCTCCGGCCCCGGCACGTCGCGGCCGACATCCGCGCCCACCTGCATCTCAGGGGACCGGGCGCGGCGGGCCGCTACAACGTGCTCCAGAAACTTGCCTATCTCGGCGTCATCCTCGTGCTCGGGCCGGTGATGCTGCTCTCGGGGCTCACCATGTCGCCCGGCGTCACGGCGGCCTATCCGGAGCTGTTCACCCTGTTCGGCGGCCGGCAATCGGCGCGCACGATCCACTTCCTGTCGGCGGCGCTCCTCGTCGGCTTCCTCCTCATCCACATCTGGCAGGTCCTCGCCAACGGGCCGCTCGACCTGATGCGGGGCATGATCACCGGGCGCTCCGCCCGGACCGAGCTCGGTCGAGCGAATTCAGGGGAGGATCCGCGATGAGCGATCTCACGCGCCGCAGGCTGATCCTCGGCTCCTCGGCGCTCGGGCTCGGCGGCTCCTTGGGCGGTTTCTTGGGCGGCTGCGAGCTGATCGAGAACGGCCCGCGCCGGCCGGGCCTCTACGGCCTGAGCGACACCCTGACCCTCGCGACGCAGCGCTTCCTGTTGCGCGACCAGCCGCTGGTGCGGGAATTCGGGCCGGAGGCGATCTCGGCGGTGTTTCCCACCATCAACACCACCGACCCGGACGATGCCGCCTACCGCCGCTCGAAGGCGGTTGGGTTCGCCGACTGGCGCCTGCCGGTGAGCGGCCTCGTGGAGCGGCCCGCCGCCTTCACCCTCGCCGAGCTGAGGGCGATGCCCGCCCGCACGCAGGTGACGCTGCACAGCTGCGAGCAGGGCTGGTCGGCCATCGGCGGCTGGACCGGGGTGCCGCTCTCGCACGTGCTGGCGAGCGTCGGGCTGAAGCGCGAGGCGCGCTTCATCGTCATCCGCAGCGTGGACGGCTGGTGGGACAGCTACGACCTGTTCGACGCCCTGCACCCGCAGACGATCCTCGCCTACGGCATGAACGGCAACGACCTGCCGGTGGCCCACGGCGCCCCGGTGCGCCTGCGGGTGGAGCGCCAGCTCGGCTACAAGTCGCTGAAATACCTCGCCAGCATCGAGGCCACCGACCGGGTCGACGGGCTCGGCCAGGGCCGGGGCAGCATGGTCTCGGAGATGGGATTTTCCTGGTACGCGGGGATCTGAGCGATCCGCGTGAAACCCCCTCACCCGATCAGCGGCGTGCAGACCGCCCGGCCCTGCCCCGGCAGCGGCACCACCGCGACCTCGACGCCGTAGAGGAGCCGCAAGGCGTCCGGCGTCACCGTCTCGGCCGGCGGCCCCAGCGCCACGAGGCGGCCGCCGTGCAGCAGCGCGACCCGGTCGGCGCAGAGGAAGGCGTGGCCGGGATCGTGGGTCGAGAGCACGACGGCGATGCCGGCCTCCGAGAGGCGCCGCACCTGGGTCAGCACCCGCGCTTGGTTCCCGAAATCGAGGCTCGCCGTCGGCTCGTCCATCACCAGGAGCCGCGGCTCGCCCGCGAGCGCGCGGGCGATCAGCGCGAGCTGGCGCTCGCCGCCGCTGATCTCGGTGTAGATCCGCTCGGCCAAGTGGCCGATGCCCAAGGTCGCCAGCGCCCGCTCGGCCGCCGCGCGGTCGGCCGGGCCGGGGCTCGCGAAGGCGGGAAGCCGGCTGGCGCGGCCCATCACCACCACCTCGCGGACGGTGAAGGGGAAGAAGGCGGCGTGCGCCTGCGGCACGTAGGCGATCGTCTTCGCGATTTCGCGGCGCGGCAATTCCGACAGGTCGGTGCCGTCCAGGAGGACGCTTCCGGCGAGCGGCCGCAGCAGCCCGAGCAGGGTCTTGAACAGCGTGGTCTTGCCGCCGCCGTTCGGCCCGAGCAGGCAGAGCGTCTCGCTGCCCTCGATCGTCAAGTTGACGCCGGCGCCGACCGCGCGGGCGCCGTAGCCGAAGGCGAGGTCACGGGCCTCCAGGATCATGCCCAGCCCCGCTTGCCCGCGGCCAGCAGCCAGAGGAAGAACGGCGCGCCGACGAGGGCCGTCAGGATGCCGAGCGGCACCTCGATGCTGGCGACCGTTCGGGCCAGGAGATCGACCGCGGTGAGGTAGCCGGCCCCGAGCAGCATCGAGGCCGGCAGCAGGCGGCGGAAGTCGGGCCCGACCAGCAGGCGGGCGACGTGCGGCACGATCAGCCCGATCCAGCCGATCACCCCCGTCACCGAGACCGCGGCGGCGGTCACCAGCGTCGCGCCCGCCACCAGGATCGGGCGGAGCCGGCGCGTCTCGAGCCCGAGCGCCCGCGCCTCCTCGTCGCCGAGGCTCATCAGGTTCACGCGCCAGCGCAGCAGCACCAGGGGGACGAGGCCGAGCCCCATCGCCGGCAGGATCGCCGCGATGTCGCCCGCGGTGACGGAGGCAAGGCTTCCGAGCAGCCAGAAGGTGATGGCGGGAAGCTGGTTGTAGGGGTCGGCGAGCACCTTGAGCAGCGAGATGCCGGCGCCGAGCAGGGCGCCGACGGCGACGCCCGCGAGCACCAGGGTCAGCACCGGATCGTGCCGGCGCACCGCGAGCCCGACGGCGTAGACGGCGCCGACCGCGGCGAGCCCGCCGGCGAAGGCGAGCCCCTGGATCGCCGCCACCGGCAGGGCGAGCACGATGCCGAGCACCGCGCCGAGGCTCGCCCCCGCCGAGACGCCGAGGATGTCCGGCGAGACGAGGGGGTTGCGGAACAGCCCCTGATAGGTCGCCCCCGCCGCCGCGAGCCCGGCCCCGACCACGAGCGCCCCGAACACCCGCGGCAGACGCACGTTCAGCACCACGGTCTGGACGGCGGGGTCGAGCGCGCTCGCTTGCCCGAAAGCCTTCGCGACGAGCACCGAGAACACGTCGGCGAGCGGCACGGGGTAGCGGCCGATGCCCAGCGACACCAGCACGAGGAGGATCAGTGCGAGAGGTGCCAGCACCGCCAGGGAGAGGCCGAGCCGCCGCGCGGGCCGGGCTCGGGCGGCGCTCGCGGCCTCGCTCACCGGGTCGGCCCCGGCCCGGCGGCGTCGCGCAGGAGGCGGTCGAGCTGCTCCGGCGTGAGTTCGACCCGGTAGAAGCGCCGGTAGAAGTCGCGCACGGCGTCGCCCAAGGTCTGCGGGAACTGCTCGGGGAAGAACAGGCCGGCGAGCCAGCGCAGGCCGATCAGGCGGTTGACCCCCGGTGGCGCGTCGACCCAGCCGAAGGGCAGCGTCGGGACGGCGTGGACGCGGCCCTCGCGCACCGCCTTCAGCCCGCTCCAGAGCGGGTCGGCGGCGGCGAGCTTTGGGAAATCCGGATCGAGGGCGATGATCACGTCCGGGTTCCAGACCAGCACCTGCTCGGGCGAGACGGCGGCGAGCCCGCCCGCGCCGGGCCCCGCCACGTTGCGCCCGCCCGCCGCCTCGATGATCTCGGTGTTGATCGAGCCGGACAGACCCGTCTCCAGCCCGCGGGGACCGCGCCCGTAATAGACCCGCGGGCGCTTCTCCTCGGGCACCGCCGCCACCGCCTCGGCCACATTCTTCAGGATCTTTTCCGCCTCCGCCGCGAGGGCCTCGCCCTCCTCCGGTGCGCCGATGAGCGCGCCCAGCGTCCGGTAGGTCTCGGGGGTCGCCTTGAAGCTCCCGTCGAGCAGCACGTACGGAATGCCGGTCTGCGCCTGCACCCGGTCGGCAAGGGAGGCGTAGGTCGCCGCCGTGCTGCCGACATCGACGATGAGGTCGGGCTTGAGCGCCAGCACCGCCTCGACATTGGCGCTGCCGCCCCGCCCGGTCAGCCGACCGGTGGCGGGCAGGTCGCGGAGCGCCGGGGCGAGGAACGCCCGCTCCTCCGGGCTCGGCGCGCGCGGCCAGCCGATCATCCGGTCGGGCGCCAGGGTGGAGAGCAGCACCGCCGCCGGCGGGCCGGCGGCGAGCACCCGGGTCACCCGCTCCGGCACCTCGACCCGCCGCCCGGCGGCGTCGGTGAAGGGCCGGGCCGCCGCGAGGCAGGACCACAGCAGGGCCGGCCACAGGCAGGCGAGCGCGAGAAGGCAGCGGAGCAGCGGCATCGGGGAAGGGCGTCTCCCGTGATCGGAGGCTATCTATAGAGCATCGTCCCGAAAGGTGGCCGCCGGCTTGTCCGAAAAGACGCGGCACGACAGGGATCAGCGTCCGCACCCGAACCGCGCCGGCCCTCTCGGGTTGGCCGAGCATCGATATCCCGATCGACCCCTCCGTCGACCTGTCCGCGAGTCCGCCTCGAACGATGCCCGATCCGACCGTCAGCCACCGCCACATCGACCTGAAGGGTCTGCGCCTGCACCTCGCCGAGGCGGGGCCGGCGGACGGGGCGCCGACGATCCTGCTGCACGGCTTTCCCGAATTCTGGTTCGGCTGGCGGCACCAGATCGAGCCGCTCGCGGGGAGCGGCCTGCGCCTCCTCATCCCCGACCAGCGCGGCTACGGCCTGAGCGACCGGCCCAAGGGCATCGCCGCCTACCATCTCGACCGGCTCGCCGGGGACGTGATCGCCCTCGCCGACGCCTGCGGGCTCACGCGCTTCAACCTCGTCGGGCACGATTGGGGCGGGCTCGTCGCGTTCTGGGTGGCGAGCTTCCACCCCGAGCGGGTCGTGCGGCTCGCCGCGCTCAACGCCTGCCATCCGGGCGTGTTCGGCCCCTATCTCCGACGCCATCCGGGGCAGGCCCTGCGAAGCGCCTATGCCGGCTTCTTCCAGCTTCCCCTGCTGCCCGAACGGCTGCTGACGGCGCGCCGGGGCCGCCTCCTGCGGGCCCTGATGCGGGGCTCGAGCCGGCCCGGCACCTTCGGCGAGGCCGACCTCGGCCGCTACGCGCGGGAATGGCTGCGCCCCGGCGCGGTCACGGCGATGCTGAACTGGTACCGGGCGCTCGCCCAGTTGCCCCGTGAGCGGCACCCGCCGCGGATCGCGGCGCCGACGCTGATCCTGTGGGGCGAGCGCGACCAGGCGCTCCAGACGGGCCTCGCCGAGGCGAGTCTGGCCCTGTGCGAGCGGGGCCGCCTGCAGCGTTTCCCGCAGGCGACCCACTGGGTGCAGCACGACGCGCCGGAGGCGGTCAACGCGGCGCTGATCGACTTTTTGCGGTCGTAGACTGGAGCCGCAACGAAAATGCCGGGGCTCTGCCCCGGCACCCCGCCAAAGGGATGATCCCTTTGGAATCCCGCGAGGGGACGTGGCGATCAGCGGCTCATGCCGCCGCCGCCCTGGGAGCCGCCGCGCGAACCGGATTCCATCCCGCCGCGGTTGCCGCCGCCCGTGTTGCCCATGCCGCCGCCGCCCTGCTCGGAGGCGTTGCGGACGCCGCCGCGCTCGTTGCCCTCGCCGCGCATGCCGACATTGCGCATGCCCTCGCCGCCGCGGCCCTGCTCCATGGCGCGGCCGCCGCGCTCGCCCCCGCGGGTCTGGTCGGAGGCGCGCATGTCGTTGCGCATCTCGTTGCGCTCGCTGCCGCGCGTCTCGCTGCTGCGGCTGCGCAGGTCGGTGCGGGTCTCCGATCCGCGGACCTCGCTGCGCTCGCGGAAGCCGGCGTTGACCGTGCCGCCGCGACGCTCGGTGGTCGAGACGGTGGTGGAGAGGCGGCGGTACTCGGGCGAGCCGTAGATCACCCGCTGGCCGCGGATCGTCACGTAGCGGCGCGTCTCGCCGACGCTGACGAGGCGGCGGTATTCCGGCGAGCCGTAGATCACCCGCTGGCCGCGGATGGTGACGTAGCGGCGCGGACCGCTGCTGCGGCGCTCGGTGACGATCAGGCGGCGATACTCGGGCGAGCCGTACACGACGCGCTGGCCGCCGATGAAGACGTAGCGGCCCTCGCGGCGATAGCCGCCCTCGACGGTGGTGGAGCGCACGTCGGTGCGGCTGCTGACATGGGTGCGGTCGTGGCTGCGATCGTGGAACCGGTCGCTCCGCTCGGCGCGGGCGCTGCCGCGGACCGTGTCGCTCCGCTCGCCGCGCTCGGCGCTGTCACGCCCGGACCGGCCTTCCAGGCCGCGCTCCGCGCCGCGCTCGCCGCGCGCCATGTCGCCGCGGTTCGCGTCGCCCCGGCCGGCCGAACCCCGGTCCTGATCGCCCCGCGCGGCGCTGCGCTCGGCGCCCATGGCGCTTCCGCCCCCGCGGGCTTCGCCGCCTCTCGCCTCGCCGCCCCTGGCTTCCATGCCGCCGCGCGCGCCGCCCGACATCCCGGACTGGCCACCGGACTGCTCGGCGCCGGCCCGCATGCCGCCGCGCTCGGACCCACCCGTGGCCGCGCTCTGAGCGTAGACCGAGGTGCTCATCAGCAGCGCGGCAAGACCTATCGCAATCGTCTTCATGGCGTTCCCTCCGAAACTTGAGACGCCTCAAAACGTCGCGAGTGTCGAAAGGGTTCTGCGAAAAAGCGTGAGAATAGAAAAACTCCGCGCGGATGCCAGTCGATTGACTTATGTGAACAAGCTTGGCTGTATCAATTGGATCATGGCTTGGCTGAAGGCGCTTCGTCTTGCGCCGCGGCTCCTACGTCGAGCGCTATGCGCTCCGTCGTTGCGGTGAGGGGCCAAAATCAGCTGCCGCGCCGGTCCGGCCAAGGCCGTGAAACGATCGGACCCGGGACCGCACGGAGCGCCCTGCCGACGGCCAATCCGGGACGGCTCAAGCCTCGCCCGCGACGAACGGCCCGGCTTGCCGCGCGCAACCGGAACGGGTGCGGCCTAAGAACCGGTTCGGGGTCGACGGAAAGTCTGAAAGATAGGGCGGCTGATCCGCCAAGCCCGTGCCACCATTCGGTTTTCCGCGCCGGGAAAACCTGGTGGAGCTGAGGGGACCGTTACCCCGGTCGGAGCTAAGCCATTGAACTGGAAAAATACTCTTTCCCCTCCGTGACTTGTCGGGAGATGGCTTGGGAGGGCCATGGGATTTATGGATCCTTGGGCCTCGTCCTACCACCGCCAGGGGTTCCCCGCCTCGGATGGGGATCAGCGGCCTTCGCCGCCAGATCCCGCGGTCATGCTCGACCCGGTCCGTCGTGGTTCCATCCAGCTCGGATGCCGGAGCGGCGACGCTTCGAGAGCCCCACCCCGGAACAACGCATCGACGTGTTCGTGTGTAGGGACAGCCTCGCCCTCGTGCGAAGCGCCGCACGGGTCAAGGGAGCGGCCTTCGCCGGCGTGCCTGTTCTGCCTTGGAGCATGCGCGTTCGCGGTCCGTGATACGGCAGGGGTCCGTTCGACGCGTTTCACCGCCCCGGCCTGATCGGACCGTTCTTGGGTTGCGACAGCGCCGTCGTTCGTCCGCCTGAGGAGGGTGGCAGACCGCGAAGCCTGCCGACCGTCCTCGATCCCGGGCGCGTGCAGGTCATGCCGCCTCCGTCGTCCCCGGCGAGAACCGCAAGCCCATGTGCCGATGGCCCGTGTGACCCCGGGTCGGCAATGCCACGCCGCTCGCCCGCGACTACGGGTGAAGCCGAACGCGAAGGCCGGTTCAGGATGCCTGGCTCATCGCGCCGCGTCCGTCGCCGTAAATGAGCCAAGCTTGCTCGGCCTGGACGCGGTCGAGGAACCGGAGGGCCACGGTTCTGGTGGGAACGCCCTTGGTGCCCTGGCTGATGAGCATGAGCCGGCCTTCGCCCTTGGCCAGCATCTTGCCGACGCCACCGGGAGAGGATGGGTCCGACCAGACCGCGTGCACCACGTCGGCCCGGAGGAAAAGGTCTTCCACGGTCACCTTTCCGTCCCTCACGAGATCGCCGTTTCGGTTCGCCTCATCGACAAGGCGGCGCATCTCGGTCGTGTTCGCACGCAGCAAGGCCGCGACTTCAGGAGAGGGTTGCGCAGTTCCTGGCAAGGTGGTGGACCCGTCGCCGAAGGCATCGTTCAACGCCTCCGCCATGAAGCGGTCGATGCATGGAACCGCGGTCACCTTCCCCTTGAGGCGGCCGGACTTCTCCATACGCCGGCCCACGCGCTTCCCCTTGACGAGGATCACGTGCGGGACGCCCGATCCCTCCCCGTCCGGGAACACGGCCCAGGCACAGTCAGCCGACCCGACGAGCGAGCGCATGTATTCCATGCGTTCCCGAACGGGTAAGGCGTTCAACGCCTGAGCGTGCTTGTTGGCCATTCCGGTTAGCTGTGCCAGGAGCCGCTGGTCCATGTATCCCCCCAAGTTGCGAACAGGGTGCACGGAACAAGACTCGCAGTCGTGAACGCCCAGGCTACCCGCGCCGCAAAAACGATGGCGTGGTTGAGAGCGCGTAACCGGACTCGGACCCTGTGGGCGCTGCTGCATACCCGCGTCGGCACGGTCGCGAGGCTTCCGGAGAAACCCACATCCATATCCCGGTGTATGAGGCGCCCCTCGGCGCGTGATGCGTCCTGCCAAAAGGGAGCAAAGCACCGGCATGACGGTCCGGTCGTGTCATCGGCCCTGCATCTCGCTGGGCATGAAGTGACATGAGCTCGCTCTCGCCGACGCGCATCGGTCCTAGCTGCGCGCCGGGCGGTGGCCATCGTTTCTTATCTACGGTATAATTATTCGCCCACGACTAGCACGGCGACCGGCTTGGGGACCGGGGCGGAGCCGGTTGGCAGCAGCACGACGCGTTAGTGTTGGATCAAGGTACTCGCCCCATCATCGACACTGCAGCGGACCGACGATTGACTGTCTGAGGTGCCCGGCATCCCGCTTGGCAGGAGTGAAGCGTCGCCGCGCTGGGCTCCGCATGGAGTACGTCTTGGCCCGCACGCCCGACCCGAAGAAGGCTTACCTGGAATTGCACGGCGGTACGTGGCGGGTCACGGTCTCGGTTCCGGTACCGGTGCGGCGCGCCCTCGGGGCCACGAAGCTCGTGCACAATCTCGGCACGGACAGCCTCAGGGAGGCGAACGTGCTCAAGAGGAAGCACGTGGAGCGCTTCAAGCGGCGGATCGCGGAGGCCATGGAGGCGGTGGGGCGCCCCGGCGTGGACGACATGAAGATCGCCGTTGAGTTCTCGAAGGTCGCCGAGGAACTCAAGCGGAACGGCAGTGCCGAGGATTGGCAGGAGTTTCAGGAGGCGGTCTACGAGCGCCATGCGGAGATCCGCTGGAAGGACGCGCGTTGGGTCAGGGTCGAAGATCCCGAGGAAGGTCCGAACGAGGTCGAGGAGGCGCTTCCCGAGCAGACCGAGAAGGCCATGCTCTTCTCGGCGATCTCGCACGGTCGGGCGACTCCCGTCGACCTGATGCACGAGGACTACCGCAAGCAGCTCTTCGTCAAGGACCGGACCCGGGCGGACGACGCCCGCGCGCTGCGTTTCCTGCAGGAATGGTGCAAGCGCGAGCGCATCCCGGCCACGCTTCAGGAGATCGACGTGAGGCGCGCGCACGCCTTCGCCGACGCGCTGGTCGAGATGACCGGCCTCCACCACGTGACGCTCAACAAGTACATCGGCCGGCTCTCCGGCTACTGGCAGTGGATGGTGCCGAGGACGGCGGCCGTGTCGGGCAACGTGTTCGCCAACGTCCGCCTCAAGGGCCCGAAGGAGAAGCACGACCAGAAGGAGAGGCCCTTCAAGGACAGTGAACTCGCGGACCTGCTCCGCGGGCCCGCCCCGCCGAAGCTGCGAGACCTGATGCTGATCGGGGCGCTGACCGGGGCGCGGCTCGACGCCATCGTCGACCTGAAGGTCCGCGACACGGCGTACAATTGCTTCCTGTTCAAGCCTCAGAAGCAGGAGGCGTCGGCCCGCTACGTCCCGATCCATGCCGACCTGGCGGAACTCGTCGCCCGGCGAACGGCCGGCAAGCAGCCCGAGGACGACCTTTTTCCGGAATGGCCCCCCGTCAAGAAGGCCGACTCGATGCGCGAGCGCAGCTTCAAGGCCTCGAACCGGTTCACGGAATACCGCCGAAGCGTCGGGGTCGACGAGGTGGTGCCCGGCAAGCGGCGGTCCCTGGTGAATTTCCACTCCTTCCGGCGCTGGTTCAGCAGCCGCATGGAGCAGGCCGGGGTGCCGGGCGAGATGATTTCCGCGATCGTCGGGCACAAGCGCAGCAGCATCACCCTGGACGTATACAGCGAGGGGCCGCACATGCGCGCGGCGCGTCGAGCCATCGCCAAGCTCAAGTTGCCCCCGCTGGACGGCAGCCCGATCCGCGATGAGATGACCCTCAGGCCGCGGGCGCATCCCAGGTAGGGCGCGGTTTCGACGGGCGGTCGGGCGCATCCGGCATCCGCACGGGCAGCCGTCCGCGCGACCGGCTTGCTCCGTCCCCCCCAGGAACCGTTACGGGCAGCGGGTCTCGCCTCGCCCATCGGCGTCGCCCTCGCGTGATGGCCTCGTCCCGGGAGCAAGCGCCTGGGCGTCGCGAGCCACGCGACGTGACCCAAGGTCATTTGTCTGCATCCTGGAGGTTTGCGGTAACCTTCATGACGGCTTCGGGTCGGCTCCGCGCCACCGCCACCTTGTCGCAGGTATTATACTGATGGTATAAATAAGCGTCGCAGGGGGCGAGGTTCGAGCGTGCACTGACGGAGGTGGCAATGGTCGTGGGGTTCTTTTCTGACGATGGTTCCGCTCTTTACGCCGCGCTGTTGGCCAGCTGCGGGCTCGCGTGCGTAGGACGGTTCATGACCGTCATCGACGGACACGAGATCGGGCGGCCGACCTGCGGTCCATCCATGGAGGACGCGGCGGCATCCCGGGCGGACATGTCCGCGATGCTCGCGCGGGCCGCGGCCGGCGGCCAAGCCGACGTCGGCTTCGTCGCCCCGCTCGGCTTCCTGCATGAGGGCGGCGTCTGGACCCACCTCGACGTGGCCGTGGTCTCCGGAGGGGACCCCCTGCAAGCCAGGCGCGCTAGGCGGTCCGCCGGTCACGCTGCCGGCGGAGAGCTCGCGTCCGGCGCGAAGCGTCGGGACGCATCCGATCGCTGCGCGCGGCGCCCGTGGCTCCTGACGTTCGGGGCGGGGCGGCCTCATGGGCCTGCCGCATCGCCCAAGCATGGCCTGCAGGGACGCGGCACCGAAGCCGCCGCGAGGACGCTGCCGGTCCGGGTGCCTTTGCCCGGCCGATCCGTGAAGGCCGCCATGGACCGCGGGCTTCCGACGCTTGAGACCCTACGCATCGGGATCCTGCTGGCGGCGACCTTTGAGGTCGCCGCTGCGGTTCCCGACGCGGCCGCTGTCGAACTCGCGACGATGTCCGACCTGATGTCCCCGGCATCCCATCCGGCTGACCAAGCCCTGGCCGGACGCCTGTCCGATCTGGCGGATCGGCTGGACGACATCGAACGGGCGCTGGGTACGCCGGCATCGCCGGCCGCCTCCAACAGGCGGGATCGGGGCATGCGGAGGATTGCCAGGTCCTGTCGCGACGCCGTCCCGGAACTGCCGGCGGCATCCTGGCCGACGGGCAGCGCATCCGCTGCCGGACCTCGATAGCCGGAATCGCTTCCCGCTACGCGACCGTGCGTCGACACCTGACCCGCCGATCCGGTCTCAAGAAACGCTCCGCCCCTGCCCGATCCGGTTCCGGTAGGGGCGCGAGCCGGCCACGCTGCGTCGGGCGCCCGCTGCGCCCCGCCCAAAGTGGCATCCGAATGGGACAACCAAGTGGGCGCGATGGGCGTCAAGGCCGACGCTCGGATGCCACGCGCGCAGGGTATCGGGTCAGCGCAACCTCATACCCGGCCTCGAAGTCGCGAAACCGCACCCCCGCGGGGCTCGCTCGCAGCGCCCGCTTAGACTCAGTCTCGGTGTTCAAAGGCGGTCCATCTCGACAAGTGCGACATCAAGTGCGCCTGCGTGGGCGGGTCGAGCAAGGTCCCGCTCGGCTTCGTCCCGCTCACCGAGAACGTGATGATGGTCGTTATGGCCTTCTGGATGCTGGCGATGCACCGTTGAGTGTCTTGCGCACCACCCTGGGAACCACCTGCCCCGCGCGAGAACCGGGGCGTAGACCTCAAGCCGGGTCGAGTTCGTTGACCAGCGTCGAGAGGTAGAGGGCGATCCGCCGGCTCGCCGCCGGGTCGGGGGCCGCGACCGAAAAGCCCACGTCGAGGATGTCGTCGCCGTAACGCCTCATCACCGACTCGGCCATCAGCGCGACCTCGCGCTCCGCCTGCGCCGTCAGGACCCGACGTCCGTCGCGGGTCGCCAACCGCACCTCGAAGCGGAGCTATGCAGGATTTTAGGTGACGGAGGCGGTCAGGCGGCGCGGTGATCTGGGCTCGCGGTGACCTCGGTCCCGTCGCGGAAGATGACGCCGGCC
>NZ_JBELQE010000094.1:0-66438 GCF_040270385.1 Methylorubrum podarium
CTCTGCCGAAAACCGGCCGCCACTTTTCGGGCCGGTGCCGGTCTCCCGCCTCGCACCGGCTCTGCCGAAAACCGGCCGCCACTTTTCGGGCCGGTGCGCTAGATCCCCGGCATGACCGACGCCTTCTCCATCGATCCGCGGCTCGCCGCCGACACCCACCCCGTGGGCGATCTCGCCCTGTGCTCCGTCCTGCTGATGGACGACGCGCGCTTTCCCTGGCTGATCCTGGTGCCGCGGCGGCCGGGCTTGAGTGAGCTCACCGACCTCGCCCCGGAGGAGGCAGGCCTCGCCTTCGAGGAAATCCGTCTCGCGGTCGGGGTCGTGCAGGCGCTCGCCCGGCCGGACAAGGTGAACGTGGCGAGCCTCGGCAACGTGGTGCCGCAGCTTCACATCCACGTCGTCGCCCGCTTCCGCTCGGACCCGGCCTGGCCGGGGCCGGTCTGGGGGGTCGGCGAGCGCAGCCCCTATCCGCCGCACGCCCGCGCCGCCCTGCTCGAACGGGCCGCCGCCCTGTTCGTGGCCGCCTGAGGCGCACGCCATGACCGGCTCGCCCGACACCACCGGCCGGGACGCGCTCGCCTACGCCGCGAGCCGCCTCGTGCGCCACTCCGCCGAGTTCGGTCCGCCCCCCTCCCTCGCCGGGGCCGGACCGGAGGCCCGCCTCGTGCTGATGGCGGGCGAGGCGGTGATCCTGCGCGCCGACCCGCACCTGACCGGGACGGCCCTCCTGACACCGGACGAAGCGGAGCGGGCGGGCGAGCGCGCCGTCGAGATCTTCCTCGGCCGGGTCGAGGAGCGGCCGGTCTTCGCCGGCGCGGTCACGGAGGAGGCGGCCTCCCTGTTTCCGGCGCCCGGCTACCGCGCCCTCGACCTGCGCGCGCTCGTCGGCGAGGGCGCGGTCGCCCGCGAGGAGCAGGGGCTCATCGCCACCGCCAAGTCGCTGCTGGCCTGGCACGCGCGGCACCGCTTCTGCGGCAATTGCGGCAGCCCCACCGTCGTCGCCGCCGGAGGCTTCCGGCGGGAATGCGGAGGGTGCGGGCTGCACCACTTCCCGCGCACCGATCCGGTGGCGATCATGCTGGTGCGGCGGGGCGATGCCTGCCTGCTCGGGCGCGGCCCGCACTTCAAGCCGGGGATGTATTCCTGCCTCGCCGGCTTCATCGAGCCCGGCGAGACGGTCGAGGACGCGGTGCGCCGCGAGACCCGCGAGGAGACCGGCGTCGCGGTCGGCGCCGTCGCCTATCACGCCTCGCAGCCCTGGCCGTTCCCGGCCTCGCTGATGATCGGCTGCGTGGCGGAGGGGCTCACGGAGACCGTCCGGACCGATCCCGACGAGCTGGAGGATGCGCGCTGGTTCTCGCGCGCCGAGGTGGCGCGGATGATCGCGGGCGCTCACCCGGAGGGGCTGACCGTGCCGCCGCCGACGGCCATCGCCCACCTGCTGCTGCACGACTGGGTCGAGGGCGTCATCGCCGCCGCGCCGCGTCCCCAGGCGTGAGCGCCGCGCGCTCGCGCTTCACGGACGCGAGCGGATGGTGTAGGCGCCCCCACTTGGCCGGGAAACCAGCCCTGCGCGGCGGCCCGGTCCCGGGGACGCCGCGTCCCGGGCAGCAAAGGCCGGACGTGCCGCCGGGAGCGAGAACCATGACCGCCCGCATCGATGCCGCCTTCGCCCGCTGCCGCGCGGAAGGACGGGCCGCCCTCGTCACCTACGTCATGGCGGGCGATCCCGATCCGGAGACCTCGCTCAGAGTGCTCGAAGCCCTGCCGAAGTCCGGCGCCGACATCGTCGAGTTCGGCCTGCCGTTCACCGATCCCATGGCCGACGGGCCGGCGATCCAGGCGGCGGGCCTGCGGGCGCTGAAGGCGGGCCAGGACCTGAGCGGCACGCTGGCCCTGGTACGCCGCTTCCGCGAGGGCGACGACCGGACGCCCGTGGTGCTGATGGGCTACTACAACCCGATCCACACCTACGGCGTGCCCCGCTTCCTGGAGGATGCGCAGGCCGCCGGCATCGACGGCCTCATCGTCGTCGATCTGCCGCCGGAGGAGGACGAGGAACTCTGCCTGCCGGCCCGCGAGAAGGGCCTCGCCTTCATCCGCCTCGCGACCCCGACCACCGACGACCGGCGCCTGCCGGCCGTGCTCGCGAACACGGCGGGCTTCGTCTACTACGTGTCGATCACCGGCGTGACCGGCACCGCCACCCCCGATTTCGGTAAGGTCTCCCAGGCGGTCGGCCGGATCGCGGCGCAGACCGACCTGCCCGTCGTCGTCGGCTTCGGCGTCAAGACCGGCGCGCACGCCGCCGAGATCGCCCGCGGCGCCGACGGCGTGGTGGTCGGGTCGGCCCTGGTCGACGCGCTGGCCCGCAGCCTCGAACCCGGCGATCGCGCCGGCGACGGCACGGTGGAGGCGGTCGCCGGCCTCGTGCGCGAGCTGGCCGAGGGCGTGCGCAGCGCCGTCAAGGCGCCGGCCGGAGCCTGAGCGTCCCTCATCCGCCGCTTCCCGCCCGCGGGCGCCTCGATCCGGGAATGCCGTCGGCATCAGGGCTTGGCATCGGGGCGGCGGCGATCCGATATCAGCATGCAAGTGAACGCGGTCAGACAGGGAGTCCGACGCCATGGTCGAGCCGATGAACTGGATCTCGGAGGTCGTGCGGCCCCGGATCAAGACGCTGTTCAAGCGCGAGACGCCGGAGAACCTCTGGATCAAGTGTCCCGACACCGGCCAGATGGTCTTCCATAAGGAAGTCGAGCAGAACCACTGGGTCATCCCGGGCTCCGAGCACCATCTCAAGATGAGCGCGACGGCGCGCCTGAAGATGATGTTCGACGAGGGCACCTGGATCGACGTGCCGCTGCCCGAGGTCGCGGCCGACCCGCTCAAGTTCCGCGACGAGAAGCGCTACGCCGACCGCCTCAAGGAGGCACGGGCCAAGACCGGCATGCCGGACGCCTTCAAGATCGGCTTCGGCCGCGTCGGCGGCCTGCCGATGACGATCGCGGCCCAGGAATTCGGCTTCATGGCCGGCTCGCTCGGCATGGCCGGCGGCGAGGCCTTCGTCCGCGGCGCGGAGACGGCGCTGGAGAAGCGCACCCCCTACATCCTGTTCGCGGCCTCCGGCGGGGCGCGGATGCAGGAGGGCATCCTCTCGCTGATGCAGATGCCGCGCACCACCGTGGCCGTGCGCCGGCTCAACGCCGCGCGGCTGCCCTACATCGTGGTGCTGACGAACCCGACCACGGGGGGCGTGACCGCCTCCTACGCCATGCTCGGCGACGTGCATCTGGCCGAGCCCGGCGCGCTGATCTGCTTCGCCGGCCCCCGCGTCATCGAGCAGACGATCCGCGAAAAGCTGCCGGACGGCTTCCAGAGGGCCGAATACCTGCGCGAGCACGGCATGGTCGATCAGGTCGTGCACCGCCACCAGCTCAAGGAGACGATCAGCCGGCTCTGCGGCCTGCTGATGAATGTGCGGCAGGCCCCTGCCGGAAAGCCGCCGGCGCCGCCGGCCCCCGAGCCGCTGCCGGACGCGGCCTGAAACGCCGTCCGCTTGCTCAACGCGGCCAGCGTTCGAGCAAGCCCGCGCGGCGCTTGAGGAAGGCACCCGTCGCGCCAACGCGATGGGTGCCCGCCGGAACCGAGATCCGTCGTCCCGAAGGGATCGGTCGGATGTCGAACGAGAACAATCCGCGACAGAAGGTCTTCGCGCGAGATGGAATCCTCCGACGCGCTCATGGCGCGCTTCCTCGCCCTGCATCCGCGCACGATCGACCTGTCGCTCGGGCGCATCGAGCGCCTGCTCGCGGCCCTCAACCATCCCGAGCGGCGGCTGCCGCCGGTGATCCATGTCGCGGGCACCAACGGCAAGGGCTCGACCATCGCCTTCATGCGGGCGATCGTGGAGGCGGGGGGCTTGGCCGCCCACGTCTACACCTCGCCCCACCTCGTGCGCTTCCACGAGCGCATCCGGCTCGGGGGCATCGGCGGCGGCCATTACGTCGCCGAGGACCGGCTCGCCGACGCCTTCGCCCGCTGCGAGGCGGCCAACAAGGGCGACCCGATCACCGTCTTCGAGATCACCACGGCGGCGGCCCTGCTGCTGTTCTCGGAGAGCCCCGCCGACGTGCTGCTGCTCGAAGTCGGCCTCGGCGGACGGGTCGACGCCACCAACGTCATCGACCACCCGGCCTGTGCCGTCGTCACCCCGATTGGGCGCGACCATGCGGAGTATCTCGGCGACACCGTCGAGGCGGTGGCGATGGAGAAGGCCGGCATCTTCAAGCGCGGCTGCCCGGCGGTCATCGCCGCCCAGGACTATGCCGGCGCGGATGCCGTACTCTGCCGCCAGGCCGAGCGTGTCGGCGCGGTGCCGGTGCGGGTCGGCAACCAGGAATTCTCCGTCCACGAGGAGAGCGGGCGGCTCGTCTACCAGGACGAGACCGACCTGTTCGACCTGCCCCGCCCCCGGCTGGCCGGGCGCCATCAGTTCACCAATGCCGCCACCGCCATCGCGGCCCTGCGCGCGGCGGGATTCGGCGATATCGGCACGGCGGCCCTCGAAGCGGGCCTGCGCAACGTCGACTGGCCGGGCCGGCTCCAGCGACTCGTGCGCGGCGCGCTCGCCGAGCGGATGCCCAGGGACGCCGAGCTGTGGCTCGACGGCGGCCACAACGCCGACGGCGGACGCATCCTCGCCGCGGCGATGGCCGATCTCGGCGAGCGCAGCGACGCGCCGCTGGTCCTGATCGTCGGCCTGCTCGGCACCAAGGACGCGGAAGGCTTCCTGAAGAATTTCGTCGGCCTCGCCCGCTCGCTCATCGCGGTGCCCATCACCGGCCAGGTGGCCGCGCGGCCCGCCGAAGAGGTGGCGGGAATCGCCCGCACGGTCGGCCTCCCGGCGGAGGTCGCCCCGAGCGTCGAGGCGGCGGTCGAAGGCCTATCGGATACGATCTTCGAGCGTCCGCCCCGCGTCCTGATCTGCGGATCGCTCTATCTGGCGGGGGCCGTCCTCGAATCCAACGGCACGATCCCGACTTGACAAGATGTCCGCCCGACGAGGGCGGATCGGCGACAGACGAAGACGCCGAGTCCTGCGTCGAGGGCAACACATCGGCGGCGCGAGACGATCGAGCCGAGATCGCGAAAGCCCGGCTCGACTTGCCCGAATCTCGCGACGACGCTCCCCCGTCGAGCCGCCGCGCGGCGCTAGATCGTCATCGCCCCGCGCTCATCCTGAGCCTGGCCCGTCGATACCGTCAATCGACCGGCCGCCCCGCCCCGATGTCCTGAGAATCGGCGCGCCCAAAACCTCCGCCGTCCCGCGAAGTCTGGTTTCGGCATCGCTCGGAAGGGGTTGCAACCACTCCTCAGCCGGTTTGTCGCGCGGCGGGTGTGACCCGCCCGCTACATCTCGCGCTGAGGAAATGGTCTAGCTTGCCGGCGATCGGGTTTCTGCTGGGGATCAACAAATGAAAAAGCTTCTCACCTCTCTTGCCGCCTTCACGGCCCTGACCGCCGCCGCTTCCGCCGCCGACCTGCCGCGCCGCGCCGCTCCGCCGGTCTTCACGCCCGTCCCGGTGTTCACCTGGACCGGTTTCTACGCCGGTCTCAACGCCGGTTACGGCTTCGGCGTCGAAGACTCCCTGGCTCCGACGCAGGTTGTCACGATCGATCGCCGCGTCGTCGGCGGCCCGGTCGGCGCGATCGCCGGCTTCGCCTTCGACAACGGCGGCCGCAGCGACGGCTTCGTCGGCGGTGGTCAGATCGGCTACAACTATCAGTTCACCCCGGGCTCGGGCGTCGTGATCGGTATCGAAGCTGACGCGCAGTACGCCGACCTCGGCGGCCGCTTCGGCCGTAACGGCGGCTGCGGCACCGGCGGCATCGCCTGCGCCGTCACCCCGGGCGGCTTCGTGCAGCCGGGCGTGACCCTGATCAACCCGACCGGTCTCCAGGGCCTCGACTTCTTCGGCACCGTCCGCGGCCGTATCGGTTACGCCTTCGACCGCGTCCTGTTCTACGGCACCGGCGGCTTCGCCTACGGCAGCTTCGGTGGCGGCCGCGCCGTCGACACCGACGACTTCAAGACCGGCTACGCGGCTGGCGGCGGCGTCGAGTACGCGCTCCCGACCGACTCGTTCCTGAACTTCTTCCGCTCCTCGGCGGTGACGCTCAAGGTCGAAGGTCTGTACGTGAACTTCGACGGCAACAACAGCCGCTACGGCTTCGCCAACGCCAACGGCGTGATCGTGACCGCGACCCCGCTGGCCGCCGTCGGCCCGGGCACCTCCTCGGTCATCCTGAACAACACCGCCCGTCGCGACGTCGATTTCGCCGTCATCCGCGCCGGCCTGAACTACAAGTTCGGCAGCTACTAAGCCGAACCTCCGATAAGGGTCTCGAAACCAGGAAGCCCGGCCGCAAGGCCGGGCTTCTTGCGTTTCGAGGATCCGCCGCGGCCGCCCGCCCGGCGCTGCAGACAACGCGGCGGCCGGCGCGCATGAAAAAGCCCGGCCTCGCGGCCGGGCTGTGTCGGTCCGATCCGCCGGGAAGGCGGCGTGGCGTCAGGCGCTCGCCTGGATCCAGCGGGACAGGTCGCCCTTGGGGGCGGCACCGACCTTCTGGCTGGCGAGCTTGCCGTCCTTGAAGATCATCAGCGTCGGGATCGAGCGGATGCCGTAGGTCGAGGCGATGCCGGGATTCTCATCGACGTTGACCTTGGCGATCTTCACCTTGCCCTGGAGATCGACGGAGATCTCCTCCAGCGCCGGGCCGATCTGCCGACAGGGGCCGCACCACTCCGCCCAAAAATCCACTACGACGGGCTCGGCGGACTGCAGAACGTCCTGCTCGAAGCTCGCATCGGTCACTTTCACGGTCGCCATCGTACGTCCTTTCGACACGCGGTCCCACGCGGGCCCATGGCAGGCCCCAGCATGGTCGGCGCCTTGGAGTGGGTTCGGCGCCTCACGGTCGCTGAGAATTGGCGACGCCCCACCGCCCGGTCAAGGCGTCGCGCCCCGGCCGCGGGTCTGACGCGCCGAACCCACATGGATGGGCAGCCGCTCGTCCCCGCAATCCCCGCCCGCAATCCCCGCACCCGCGATCCCCCCGCGAAGCCGCCGCCTTCGGGCGCCTGCGGCGCCGCGACCCTCGCCGTGGGCCGCCCGCGCCCCATTTGGCGGGCAGGATCGGCGACCCGCACAAGGATCAATCGACGTGACGCGCACCCTTTCCCTTCTGCTCGCCACCGTCGCGGCCCTCGGCCTCGATGCCTCCGCCTACGCGCAAGCGCCGTCCGGCCAGGGCGGCGAGGACACGCGCGCCCCGCGCATCCAGGGCGAGTCGTTCCAGGCCCCGGCCGCGCCGAGCGCCGGAACGTCGATTGCCGAGAAGGAGCCGCCGAACACCGATTACAAGCCGCTCCTGCCGAACCAGACGCGGGCGCCCGAGCCCGCGCAGAAGGCCGAGATCGAGACCGCGGTCGTGGCGAAGGGCCTGGACAGCCCCTGGGCGATGGAGTTCCTGCCCGACGGGCGCATGATCGTGACCGAGAAGGCCGGCAAGATCCGCATCGTGGCCAAGGACGGCACGGTGGGGCAGCCGGTGGCGGGGGTGCCGAAGGTCGATTCGCGGGGGCAGGGCGGTCTGCTCGACATCGCGCTGAGCCCGAGCTTCGCGGCCGACCGCACGGTCTATTTCAGCTACAGCGAGCCGCGGGACAAGGGCAACGGCACGACGGTGGCCAAGGCCAAGCTGGTCGAGAGCGACGGCAAGGCGCGGCTCGACGAGTTCAAGATCATCTTCCGCCAGATGCCGACCTATGACGGCGACAAGCATTTCGGCTCGCGCCTCGTCTTCGCGCCGGACGGCAAGCTGTTCGTGACCGTGGGCGAGCGCTCCGACAAGCAGACCCGCGGCCAGGCGCAGGACCTGACCAGCGGCCTCGGCAAGGTCTTCCGCATCGACACCGACGGCAACGCGCCGAAGGACAACCCCTTCACCGGCGGCGAGAAGGCCAAGCCCGAGATCTGGTCCTACGGCCACCGCAACGTCCAGGCCGCCGCCCTGGACAACCAGGGCCGGCTCTGGACCGTGGAGCACGGCCCCCGCGGCGGCGACGAGCTGAACCGGCCGCGCCCCGGCCTCAACTACGGCTGGCCCGTCGTCACCTACGGCATCGAGTATTCCGGCGAGAAGATCGGCGACGGCCAGACCCAGGCCGGCGGAACCGTGCAGCCGGTCTACTACTGGGATCCGGTGATCGGCCCTTCGGGCATGGCGCTCTACGACAAGGATCTGTTTCCGGCCTGGAAGAACCAGTTCCTCATCGGCGGCCTCGTCAGCACCGGCCTCGTCCTGCTGAAGCTCGACGGCGACAAGGTCGTCACCGAGGAGCGCATTCCGCTGGAGCACCGCGTCCGCGACGTGCGGGTCGGTCCGGACGGCGCCGTCTACGCGGTGACGGAGGATGACGGCCAGATCGTCAAGCTGACGCCGAAGAAGAGCAGCTGAGGCGCCTCAGAGCCTTCCCTCACCGAGGGAAGGCCCCGCTGGCCAGACGAGGACATCATCGAACGCAAGTTCCCGCCGCATCGCGCCGCGGAGGATGGCCACGGTCAGAGCGATCGTCAGGCCCATCTGGCCATCTTCGCTCTGCCGGATGCGCTCCACGGCGTCTGCGAGCAGGGTGTCGAGCGGGATGGCATCGGGATCAGAACCCTTTGCATCAGGGTTTTCAGCGGACCGCGCGATTGCGATCGGTCCGACGAGTCGATCGCGGCGATCAGGGAAGGTGCTGTTGGGGCGTTGCGACTCGCGCGCCATCTCCCAGATTCGAAGCGCCTCCCAGAAAACGGTATCCTTCTGCGCTTCCGCGAGAATTTCGGCCATCCGCGTCTGAAAGCGCTCAGCGGAATTCCTCAGCTGTTCGGCCTGCCGAATTCGTGCAGCTCTTTCCTCTTCCTGGCGCGCCTTTTCGCGCTGCCAGTCCGCCTCCGGCAGGAACGTTACGCCCGGCTCTCGACCGTCGCGCCAGTACAGGAAGCCGGCTGCTTCGCGGCGAGCCAGTCGCAAGCGTTCGTAGAACGCCGGGGTGACGACGGCTCGGCGATCATCAAACGGCATCGGCTCCCTCTGACCGCTATCGATCCAATCAGAGATCGCAGGTTCCAATCCGTACGGCCAAGATGAGGAGCTGTGTGTCTCGCCGATTCCATGCATAAGATCATATAGAGCGAGGCGTGGATTGCGGTCGAGGAGGCCTTGGTAGCTGCCTTTCCACGCCTGCCATCTGCGAAGCAGGCCCAGGGAGATGCACTTACGATGGTTCTCTCCTGCGTTGGCAAAATTGAAAGCGCTTTCCGCTTCAATCGAAAATGGAGAAATGTAGCGCTCTATTGAAGCAAGTTGGTCGTACGTGTCGAGTGCCAATTTCTCGAACTGCTCACGCGCCTCATGCTCGTTGGCTGTCAACGAGAAGTACAATTCCAGTCTCGCACGCTGCTTCTTCAAGAACTCTTCGCGGGGGAGCCGTTCGGCTGGCACGTCATTCCGCATCCGTTTTCGTCCCGCATCGGCGGCCTCTCGTCAGAGGCTTTTCACTCCACCCGCCGCACCACGGGCCCCGAGGTCCAGACCAGCAGGGCCGTGATCCGGTGCTCGGGCCAGATCGCGGCGGCGAGCCGGGCGTAGAGCGCGACCTGCGCCGCCTCGCGCTCCGGGAGCGGCGCGTCGTCCGCGGGCGGGCGGCCGGTCTTGAAATCGCACAGGATCACCCGGCCGTCCTCCACGACGAGGCGGTCGATCCGGCCGGTGACGTCGCGCGCGATGCCATCGACGAGGATCCGCCCCGACAGGGCCACCTCGGCCCGCGCCTGCGCCGAGAACAGCGGCGCGAGATCCGGCGCCTCGATCAAGCGGAGCACCGCGCGCACGAGCTCCTTGCGCTTGCCCTCCTCCAGGGCCGGCGCGCGGGCGCGGGTGAAGCGCTCGGCAGCTTCCGCCCGGCGGGCCGGCTCGATCCGCGGCAGGTGTTCGAGGAGCAAGTGGATCAGGGCGCCGCGGCGGCGGGCCTCGGCGTCGCCCAGGCGGCGCCGGGGCTGGCGCTGGCCATCGGCCGCGCCGAGCGCACCGGAGGGACTCAGGGGCGGGGCGGCCTCGGCCTCCGGCGCGGCGTTCGAGAACAGCCAGTCCGGAACCGCTTCGGGCTCGGGCGGAGCCGTGGTCTCCGCCGCGGCGGCGAGCGCGGCGGCCGAGCCGTCGCGCCAGATCGTGACCGGCCCGTGCTCGGTCTCGACTGCCTCGCCTGGCCCCAGCCCCCGTTCCAGGCCGATGCGGACCATCTCGCACCATGAGGCCGGCGTCTCCCGCGTCGCCCCGCGATAGGGGGCGATGACGAGGTGGTCGGCCGCCCGGGTCATGGCGACGTAGAGCAGGCGGTTGTGCTCCTCCCGCGCCCGCGCCTGGAGGGCGGAGCGGGCGGCCAGCGTCGCCGCGCAATCCTGCGTCCGCCCCCCGGTCCAGACCGGCGGCAGCGGGCCGTCGGCGGCGGGGTCGAGGCCGAGCAGCGGCGGGTCGTTGCGGCCGAGCGGCTCGCAGCCGTCGATGACGACGACGACCGGCGCCTCCAGGCCCTTGGCGCCGTGGACCGTCATCACCCGCACCTCGTCGCGGCCGGCCTCCAGGTCGCGCTTGACCGAGAGGCCGCTCTTCCCGCGGCCGGGCCGCACGACGTAATCGGCCAGGAACGCGTCGAGGCAGGGGGCGTCGCCCCCGGTCTCGGCCTCCGCGGCCTGGGCGAGGAACACGTCGATGGCGTCGCCCGCCTCGCCGCCGAGCCGCGCCACCAGCCGGCTGCGCCCGCCATGGGCTCCGAGCAGGGCGGCGTAGAAGCCGAACGGGCCGTTCTCCGCGGCCAACCGGATCCAGAGCTGCAGGGCCGCGTGGCCGCGGATCGCGGCAGCGTCGCCGGCCTCCGCGTGGCGGGTCAGCGCGTCCTCCAGGGTCTCGGAGAAGGGGCGGCGGGCGGCGATGCGGGTCAGGTCGTCGTCGGTGAGGCCGACGAGCGGCGTCTTGAGCGCGGTGGCAAGCGTCAGGTCGTCGGCGGGCAGGAGCCCGGCGCGGCCGACCGCGACGAGGTCGAGCACGGCGATGTGGCCCGCCACTTCGAGACGGTCCTGGCCCGCCACCGGCACGCCGAGCCCTTTGAGCGCCCGGATCACCTCCTCGAAGGCGGCCGAGCGCTTGCGCACGAGGATGAGCACGTCGCCCGGCCGCCAGACCCGGCCGCAGGCATCGCCCTTCGTCGTCCAGGTCCTGACCGCGCGGGCGATGCGGCGGGCGACCACGATGGCCGGGGCGTTGGGCTCCGGCGCATCGACGGGGGCGGCCCAGGCATCGGGCTCCTCGGCCTCCGCCGGCTCCTCGATGCCCCACAGCTCGACCGCGCCGGGCACCCCGGCGCGGGCGGAGGCGTGGACCGTGCCCGCCGCCCCGGCATCGAAGGAGAGGCCGGCGAAGTGCTCCGGCACAGCGAACACGGCATCGACCGCCGCGAGGACGTGGCTCGCGGTGCGGAACGAGAGCCGCAGGCTGACATCGGCGAAATCGTGCCCGGCCCCCTCCGCCGCCCGGCCCCAGGCGCGGCGGGTGAGCTCGAATTCCCGCGGGTCGGCGCCCTGGAAGCTGTAGATCGACTGCTTGGGGTCGCCCACGGCGAAGCGGGTGCGGGTGAGGCCGCGCGCGCCTTCGCCTGCCGCGAACTCGGCGGTCAGCGTGCGCAGGATCTCCCATTGCTGCGGGTTGGTGTCCTGCGCCTCGTCGACGAGGACGTGATCGACGCCGCGGTCGAGCTTGTACAGGACCCAGGACGCGCCGACCCGCGAGAGCAGGTCGAGGGTCTTGTGGATCAGGTCGTCGAAGTCGAGGGCGCCGAGCCGGGTTTTCTGGGCCTCGACCCGGCGGTGGATCTCGGCGGCGAGGCGAAACAGTCCCCGCGTCCGGGCGAGTGCGCGGGCGGCGCGCAGGTCGTCGAAGAGCGGAATCAGCCGCGCCTGCTCGTCGAGCAGCGCCTGCTTGACGTCCTCCGGCACCGCCTTGGTGCCGAAGGATTTGGCCGCGCGCGGCTCGTCCTTGTCGGTGAAGAAGACCGAGCGGTAGGGCGCGAGCGCCTTGCCCGCCTCGAGGGCGGCCTGCGCCTCCACGAGCCCGTCGGCGAGCCGTTCGTCGGTGCTCCTGCCGGTCCGCAGGCGCTTCGCGATCTCCAGCCAGTCGCCGAGGCTGCTCCCTCGAAGGATCTCCGCCTCGATGGTCTCGACGCTGGCGCCGTCCCGCAGCGCCAGGGCGCGCGGCAGGCGGGCGAGCGCCGGCTCCAGGGCGCGGTGGTCGGAGAACAGGGCGCGGGTCCGCATGGCGGCGCGGATCGCCTCGCGCAGGGCATCGCCGGAGGCTTCCGCGCCGACCACGGCGAGCGCCTCGGAGAGGGCCTGATCGCCGCCGAGGATCGCGTCGGCGAGCACGTTGTCGGTCTCGATCTCGAACGCCTCGCGCGACTGGTTGTCGTCGAGCACGACGAAGCGGGCCGGCACGTTGGCCTCGAACGGGAACATGTGCAGCAGCCGCTCGCACAGGGCGTGCAGCGTCTCGATCTTGAGGCCCCCAGGCGTCTCGACGGCGCGGGCGAACAGGCGGCGGGCGAGCCTGAGGGTGTCGCGGCCGGGCCGCTCGCCGGTGAGTTCGGTGAGTTCGGCGGTCAAGGCCGCGTCGTCCAGCGTCACCCAGCGGCCGAGGCGCTGGAACACCCGGATCGACATGTTGGCGGCGGCCGCCTTGGTGAAGGTGAGGCAGAGGATGCGGCCGGGTGGCGCCCCGTCGAGGAGCAGGCGCAACACCCGGTCAGTGAGCACCTTGGTCTTGCCCGCGCCCGCATTGGCCGAGACCCAGGCCGAGAGGCGCGGGTCGGCCGCCCGGCGCTGGGCCGCCTTGGTCAGGTCATCGACGGTGAAGCCGGTCAGCGGCGCGTTCACGCGGCCTCTCCTTCACCGGCCAGGGACCATTCGAGCACGCGGGCGAGGTGGTCGTACTCGTTGTAGGCGCGAACATATTGCGGATAGGGGCGCGATGGATAGGAGGCCTCGCCGGTCATGTAGCGGGCGATCAGCCCGCGCAGGCGCTCGAGATGCTCGGCGACGATGGCCTCCACCGCCCGCGCATCGCCCGGCGGCGGCTTGATCGGGATCGGCCGGAACGGCTCGCGCCCGCCCGAGGCGTGGACGTAGAGCAGATCCGGGGGGGAGACCGCCTTCAGCCCCTCGAAGGCGCCGTGCATCAGCATCGCCGCCTCCAGGGTGAGCTGGGGCGAGAAGCCGGCGAAGACCGTGCGGTTGCTCGGCGGCGTGCCGGTCTTGAAGTCGACGATGCAGTAGCCGCCGTCGTCGCGGGCCTCGATCCGGTCGGCCCGGGCCGAGAGGGTGAAGGTCCTCTCGCCCAGAGGAATCACCAGCTTGCCCGAGCGCTCGGCGTGGATTTCGCGCAGGCCCTGCCGCTGGCTCGCCTCCCATTCGAGGAAGGCGACCGCCATCCGCTCGTAGCGGGGGAACCACTCGGCGTAGAGTTCCGGGTACTGGTCCTGGAGCGGGCCGAAGGCGTCGAGGGCGATGGCGTAGAGCAGCGTCTCCGCCCCCGCCGGCAGCGGGCCGGGATGGGCCTGCGAGAAGTCGCCGAGGATCTTGTGGATCAGGCTGCCGCGCTCGGCCGCGCCGGGCACCACGGCCATCGGCTCCAGCGCCTCCAGCCCGAGAATGTGCCGGGCGAAGATCGAGTACGGGTCGCGCACCAGGGTCTCGATCTCGGTGACGCTGAGGCGCGACGGGAACAGGTCGGGATCGGGCCGCGGCGCGGGGCGGGTCAGGCGCGGCGGCGGCGCCTCCCGGCCCCGGTCGAGAATCGCCGCGAGCCGGCGCAGGCGCTGCCCGCGGGCGATGGCGCCGGCCCAGACCGCATCGCCGCCGAAGGCGCGCAGGCGCTGGAGGAAGCGCGAGGGCACGGTCGGCGAGCCCTCGCGCTTGGCCGCGCGGGTGACGACGGCGTCGTGGGTGCCGAGGCCCTGCACGAAGTCGTGGGCGGCCTGGCCGATCCGGCGCTCCGGCGGGCTCAGGCCCACTTCGCCGCGCATCGGCCGGTTGAGGAAGGCGTCGGTGGTCTGTCGCACCGGCCAGACCGCCTCGTCGAGGCCGCCGAGCACGATCCGGTCGACGGAGAGCAGGCGCGCTTCGAGCGGCCCGAGGATGCGCAGGCGCGGATGCGCGTTCCGCTGCGCGCAGGCCACGGTGCGGTCGCGGGCGAGGGCGGTGAAGAAGGCGGCGTAGTCGGAAAACCGGCCCGGCAGCTCTTCCTGCTCGGCCGATTCGAGGTCGTCGAACAGCCCGTCGAGGGTATCGAGGGAAGGGTCGTCGATGGACTCGTCCTCCTCGACGCCGCCCATCATCCGCTCGCAGGCTTCGCGGTGCCCGGCCGCGAGCGCCACGAGGTTGCCGGTGGCGGGCTGAAGGTCGGTGCGGAAATCGTCGAGGGCGATCTCCAGCCGGTCGAGAATGGTCTCGGCGAGATCCCAGTCGATCGGCTTCAGGCGTTTCTTGGCGCGCGGCATCCGCTCGGTGGCGTTGCGCTGGAGCGCCACCGCGGCGCGCATGCCCTCGAAACTGTTCTTCGGGATCGGCGCGGGGCCGCGCAGGCCGCCGATCTCCAGGGCGGCGGCCGCGCGCACCACTTCGCTGCGGCTCAATCCCAGCCGGACGAAGGGGTGGGCCAGCAGGGCGATGACGCGGGCGGGCGCCACCTCGGCGGCGAGTTCGGCGACGAGCCGGGCGAAGCGGCCTCCTTGCGAGCGGGCAAGGCTCAGGCCCGCCGAATCCTCCGCCGCGATGCCCCAGCGGGCGAGTTCGGCGGAGACGCGCAGCGCCAGCCCGCGGTCGGGCGTGACCAGAGCCGCGGTGGCGCCGGGCGTCTCCAGGGTCTCGCGCAGCGCCAGGGCGGCGACCAGCGCCTCCTCGCGCTCGTCGGCGGCCTCGACCACGGCGAGGCCCGCCATGCCCTCCCGCGCGAGCGTCAGCCGCTCGGCCGCGTCGAGCCGGGCCCAGGCATCGGTGGTCTCGGCCGGGCGCAGCGCCTGCGACAGGAGCCGTTCCCGCGCCACCGCCTCGGGCGGGAGCGCGCCGAGGGTCTCGACCTCCGCCCGGCCGACGGCGAGCCCCCGCGGCCCGGTCAGCGCCCGCAGGATCGCCTGCGGATGGCCGTGGGCGATCTCCTCCCGCGTGCCGCCCGCGCCGTCGATCGCCTCCCAGCCCTCTTCGTCAAGGGTGAGGTCGAGCCCCGGCAGCACCACGGCGCCGCGGGGGAGGCGGGCCACCGCCGCGATCAGCCGGGCGGTGGCGGGCACCGAGCCGGTGGAGCCGGCGACGATCACCGGATCGTCCGGCCGGTCGCGAGAGAGCCGGTCGGCCTCGGCCAGCACGAGGCGGCGGGCCCGGGCGGTGGGGTCGGCGAGGGAGCGGGCGGCGAGGATCTCGGGCCAGTGCTCGGCGGCGATCCTCAGGAAGTCGAGGGTGAGGCGGAAGTAGCGGGAATGCTCGGCCTCCACCGCGGCGGCGATCTCGCTCCAGGGCAGACCCTCGACGGTGAGCGCGTCCATCAGCCCTTCGAGGTCGGCGGCGAGCGCCACCGCGTCGGCGGGAGAGGAGGGGACGATGAACGGCACCTCGTCGTCGATCGGCAGCAATTCGCGGTCCACCGACTCCGCCCATTTCTGCACGAGCCGGGCCAGGATCAGCCGCCGCTCCAGCGCGGGGATCGAGGGGTAGAGCAGGTCTTCGGGCGTCTCGAGCAGGGTGCCGGCCGAGAGGTCGAGTTCGGCCTCGTCGGCCTCGCCCAGCGGGATCATCCGCGGCAGCAGCGCCGCCCCGCCGAGGCGTTGCGCCAGCACGGTCGAGAGCGCGCGCACCGCCCGCTGCGTCGGCAGGTAGAGCGTGACCGCGGCGAGCGCGAAGGGATCGCCGCCGACCGCGCCGACGAGGCGGCCCGAGACGAGGGCGTCCGCCAGCGTCGGCAGGAACGGGGCGCCGGGGGGAATCGTGAAGACGCGGGGAGCGACGCGCGCGGACATGTTCGACGATGTGAGACCTGACGCTCGGAAGTCGTGACCGACCACCTGAGGACAAGATGGTGAAGGCTTTCGAAAGGCGCGACCGCCGGACCCGGCCGGCCCGCCTCACGTTCGAGGTTTGTTCTAGCACGCGGCACCGATTTGTGGCGAGCCGCCTGTTCGCCGCGCGAGGCTTGGCTTATCTCGGCCGTTCCTCGGCGGGGCAGGGCGGCAGGCAGGCGGACAGGTGGAAGAAGTCCTCACCCGGTGGCTCGGCACGACGGCCTCGCTTCGCACCGAACTCGTCGCGGCCATCGGCCTCGTGATCTCGCTCGGCGTCAGCGTCCACGTGCTGCTGCGCAAGCGGGTGGTGGGCGCGGCGATCGGCTGGATCGGGCTCGCCTGGCTCGCGCCGGTCTTCGGCAGCCTGCTCTACGTCACCTTCGGCATCAACCGGGTCGAGCGGCGCGCCCGGAAGCTGAAGCGGCGCCCGTCGCAGGCGATCGACGACACGCCGCAGCCCTCCGCCCACGTGCCGGAGGCCTACCGGGCCCTCGACCGGGCGGTGCAGGCGATCACCGGCCTGCCGACGGTGGCCGGCAACCGGGTCGCGATGTTCCGCAACGGCGACGAGGCCTATCCGGCGATGCTGGCGGCGATCGGCGAGGCGCGCCGCAGCGTCGCCCTGTCGAGCTACATTTTTCGCGACGACACGATCGGCCGGGCTTTCTGCGACGCCTTGAAGGCGGCCCAGGACCGGGGCGCCGACGTGCGCGTCATCCTCGACGGCATCGGCAGCGGCTACTTCTATCCCGCCGCGTGGCGGCGGCTGCGCCGGCTCGGCGTGCCGGCCGGCCTGTTCATGCATTCCGCTCTGCCTTGGCGGATGCCGTTCCTGAACCTGCGCACCCACAAGAAGCTGCTGATCCTCGACGGCCGTGTCGCCTTCACCGGCGGCGTCAACATCTCCGACGGCAACCGCGTCGCGGAGAAGCCGGACTTCCCGATCCGCGACACCCATTTCCGGATCGAGGGGCCGGTGGTCGAGCACCTGACCCAGGCCTTCATCGCCGACTGGCTGTTCGTCAGCGACGAGGAACTCGAGGGCGAGGCGTGGCTGCCGCCGCTGTCGCCCGCCGGCGACGTCACCGCCCGCGTCGTCACCTCCGGGCCCGACGCCGACATCGAGAAGATCGCGACGGTGATCCTCCAGGCGATCACCTGCGCCCGCTCGTCGATCCGGCTGACGACGCCCTACTTCCTGCCCAATGATCTCATCGTGAACGCGCTCTGCCTCGCGGCGACGCGCGGCATCGAGGTCGACGTGGTCATCCCCAAGACGAGCGATCACCGCTTCGTCGATTGGGCGACCCGCGGCCACATCGATCCGCTGCTCAAGAGCGGCGTGCGGATCTGGATCGACGGCCCGCCCTTCGACCATTCGAAGGCGATGACCGTCGATGGGCAATGGTGCTTCATCGGCAGCGCCAACTGGGATTCGCGCAGCTTCCGCCTGAACTTCGAGCTCAACGTCGAGATCTACGACACGGCGCTCGCCCGGACGCTCGAACGCTTCATCATGGGGAAGCGCCAGACCCGTCTGACGCGGGACGACCTCGACGCCCGCCTGCTCCCCGTACGCCTGCGCGACGCAGCCGTCCGACTGCTTCTGCCATACCTCTGAGCCGCCCGACCGCGGCGGCGCCCTCCGGCGCGGGCGAGAGACGCACCACGATCGGGTGGTGATCGGACAGGCCGCGGGGCAGCACCAGACGCTCGTGGCAGACGAGCCCGCGCACGAGGCAGCGGTCGAGCCGCAGCGGCAGCACGTCGACCATGGCATGGGTCGGCCGCCGGGGGCCGACGTCGCGGAAGCCCGGCAGCAGGGCCGGGCCGACGATGTTGTAGTCGCCGAGCACCGCCGCGCGCACCGGAAGGTGGCTCTCGATGCGCCGGAGCTGGCGCCGGTTCAGCACCTGCCCGTGCGAGAGATGGACGTTGGCGACGCCAAACGCGCCCCAATCGAGCACCTGGCAGACCCGGTCGATCAGGACGCCCGGCGGCAGGGTGACGATCTCGGGCGCCTTCGTCCACTCGGTCGGGCTCCACATCGCCAGCCCGTGGATGCGGCCGGGCAGCTGCGCCCAGGCATAGACGCCGCCGACCCGCTCCTTCAGGCCGGCGATCTCCTTCGTCGCCTCCTGCATCAGCAGCAGGTCGGGCCGCTCCTGCTCGATCAGGGTGACGAGGCAATCCACCGCCGCGCCGGTGCGGCGCAGCAGGTTCCAGCTGACGATTTTTTTGGAGTCGGGGCCAGGCACGGGAAGCATCGGCGGGGAGCGTCTGAGGAGCATGCGAGTCCATTTGCCCAGGGCTCGTGACGGCTTCAGGGCGGCGCGTAGGCAATGCGCAGGCCGCCGATCGGTTCGTGCCTCAGCGCGCCTTTCGGCCGAGGAACGCGCCGATCCCCTCTTCCGCCGCCCGCGCCAGCATGTTCTCCGTCATCACCCGGCCGGCATGGGCGTAGGCCTCGGCCAGCGGCATCTCCAGCTGCTCGTAGAAGGCCCGCTTGCCGACTCCCACGGCATAGGGACTGCGCGCGGCGATTGCCCCGGCGAGCGCCTGCGCGGCGGCGAGGGCACCGCCCGCCTCCACCACGTCGTTGACGAGGCCGAGGCGCCGCGCCTCCTCCGCATCCGCCATGTCGGCGGTGAGCAGCATCCGCATCGCCGCCTTGCGCGAGAGGTTGCGCGAGAGCGCCACCATCGGCGTCGAGCAGAACAGGCCGATCTGCACGCCCGGCGTGGCGAAGCGCGCCTCGGCGCCCGCCACCGCGAGATCGCAGGAGGCGACGAGCTGGCAGCCGGCGGCCGTCGCGACGCCCTCCACCGCCGCGATCACCGGCTGGGGCAGGGCGGGAATCGCCATCATCACGCCCGAGCACAGCGCGAACAGGTCTTCGAACGCCTCCGCGCCGCGGTCGCTCTCGGCGCGGTAGCCGGTCATCTCCTTGAGGTCGTGTCCGGCGCAGAAGGCGGGACCGACCGCCGCGAGCACCACGGCGCGCACGTTTTCATCCTCGGACAGGGCGGCGAAGGCCTCGCGCAGGGCTTCGAGCAGGGCGCGGGAGAGGGCGTTGCGGGCACCCGGCCGGTTCAGCGTGAGGGTGGCGACGCCGTCGCGGTCCTCGCGTAGCAGAATAGAGCTCGATCCGGTCTCGCTCATGGGCATCCTCGCGATCGCTGATGTCGGCCGCACTGTTTTCGCGTGTCGTGAGAGGCGCGGCAACGCCACCCCCTAGCCCGCTCTTGTGCACTGCCATACCGTGCGCCGCACGAGAGACCGCCCAAGCCTGGAGACCGCCCCCGGTGACCGACGAGACGACCCGCCCCAGCACCCGCACGCCCGACCACGCCATCGACCCGATCTTCACCGAGCGCTGGTCGCCGCGCGCCTTCACCGGGGAGGCGGTGCCCGAAGCGGAGCTGCTGCGGATGTTCGAGGCGGCGCGCTGGTCGCCCTCCTCCTACAATTCGCAGCCCTGGCGATTCGTGTACGCCCTGCGCGGCACGCCGGAATGGGACCGCTTCTTCGACCTCCTGGTGCCGGGCAACCAGAAATGGGCCGACGGCACCGGCGCCCTGGTCATCCTCGTCTCGAACACGCGGATGAAGGTCGGCGACGAGTTCAAGCCGTCCGCCAGCCATTCCCTCGATGCCGGCGCCGCCTCGCTCGCCTTCGCGCTCCAGGCCAACCGGCAGGGCTGGCACGTCCACGGCATGGGCGGCTTCGACAAGGAGCGGGCGGTGACGGTGCTGAACGTGCCCGAGCATCACCGCGTCGAGGCGGCCTACGCGGTCGGACGCGCCGCGCCGTGGGCCGAACTGACCGAGGAGCAACGGGCCAAGGAGCAACCGAACGCCCGCCGCCCGATCACCGACTTCGCCTTCCGCGGCGGCTTTCCGCAACGCGAAGACTGAGCTGCTAGAACTGCGGGCAGGACGCGGATTGTGCCTGCCCGAGCGCGGGCGGATGAGAGACGGCCGGCTCCACTGCGACGCGGCGGCCGGCAGGACGAAACAGGACCGGCGCGGGGGGCCGCCGCAGGTTCGAGGACATGGCCGTGCCGGAGCCGGCGGACACTTACGAAAGACTCGTCGCGGATTTCCGCTGGGAGATCCCTGAGCGCACCAACATCGCGGCCGACGTCTGCGACCGCTGGGCGCTGACCGAGCCCGACCGCACCGCGCTTCTCGTGCTCGATGCACGGAACCGCCCGGAGCCGGTGAGCTACGGCCGGCTGCGCGCGGATTCCCTGCGGCTCGCATCGGCTCTGGCCGCGCGCGGCGTCGCGCCGGGCGACCGGGTGGCGGTGCTGCTGCCGCAATCGGCGGCGGTGGTGGTGACCCACTTCGCCGCCTACCGGCTCGGGGCGGTCGCGCTCCCGCTCGCCGGCCTGTTCGGGGAGGAGGCCCTGCGCCACCGCCTCGCCGATTCGGGCGCCCGGGCCATCGTCACCGACGTGGCCGGGCTGGCCAAGCTGGGGCGGCTGCGCGCCGACCTGCCGGACCTCGCCACGATCCTCTCGGTCGACGGCGCCACGGAAACCGCGGAGGACTTTTTCGCGGTTCTGGACGGCGCCTCGGAGGCGTTCGAGACGCGGGCGACCGGGCCGGACGATCCGGCGCTGATGATCTACACCTCCGGCACCACCGGCCTCGCCAAGGGGGCGCTGCATGGCCACCGGGTCCTGCTCGGCCACCTGCCGGGCTGGACCCTGATGCACGGGTTTCCGCCCGAAGGCACCGGGCTGATGTGGACACCCTCCGACTGGGCCTGGGCCGGCGGCCTGCTCAACGTGCTGATGCCGTCCCTGCGCCTCGGCATGCCGGTGGTCGCCCGACCCTCCGGCCGGTTCGAGCCGGAGGCGGCGTTCCGGCTGATGGCGGATCTTCGCGTCACCCACGCCTTCCTGCCGCCGACGGCGCTGCGGATGCTGCGCGGCGTCGCCGAGCCGCGAAAAAACTTCGACCTCTCCGCCTTGCGCAACATCGCCTCGGCCGGCGAGGCGCTCGGGGCCGAGACCTTCGAATGGGCGAAGCATGCCCTCGGCCTCACCATCGGCGAGGCCTACGGCCAGACCGAGTGCAACCTCGTGCTCGCCTCCTGCGCGCGGGTCGGCGTCGCGCGGGCCGGCGCCACGGGCAAGCCGGTGCCCGGTCACCGCGTCGCCGTCCTGCGCGCGGACGGAACCGAGGCGGACACCGACGAGACCGGCGAGATCGCCGTGCAGGCGCCCGACCCGGTGCTGTTCCTCGGCTACTGGCGCCAGCCGGAGGCGACCGCGAAAAAGTTTCGCGACGGCTGGTGGATGACCGGTGACCAGGCGCGGCGCGACGCGGACGGCTACATCCGCTTCGTCGGCCGCGAGGACGACCTCATCACCTCGGCGGCCTACCGGATCGGCCCGGCGGAGATCGAAGCCTGCCTCTGCGCCCACCCGGCGGTGGCGCTCGCCGCCGCGGTCGGCGTGCCCGACGCCCTGCGCACCGAGGTCGTGAAGGCGTTCGTCACCCTGCGCGCCGGATTCGCGCCCTCCGAGGCGCTCGCCGCCGAGATCCTCGCCTTCGCCAAGGCGCGGCTCTCCGCCCACGAGGTGCCCCGCGCGCTGGCCTTTCGTGAAACCCTGCCGATGACGACGAGCGGCAAGATCATCCGGCGACAGTTGCGGGACGAGGGGTGACGCAACCGCAGAGAGGGGCGTATCTTCGACGGACCTGCCGATCGTCGCGGGATGCCGACGCATGAAGGGCCGAACCTTCGTCCTCTGCTTTATTAGCGCCATCCTTCTGACCCTGGCGGCGATGATCGCGCTGCCGGCCGTGGCACTTCTGGGAATGCGCGCGCCTCCGCTGACACCGGCGACGCCTCCGCTGCTGCAGGGCGTCAAGGCCGCGGGCGGCTGGTTCAGCGAAGGGTGTCGAGACCCCGCGGCCGCGACGGTCTTCGCCGGTCTGCGGGAAGCGGTTTCTCCCGATCTGACGACCCGGCTCGCGAGCACCTTTCCGGCAGGCAGCGAGGCCGATGCTCTCCAGGCGGCCCTGCTCGCCCAGGGCTTCCGAATGAAGGAGCCTTGCAGGGATGATCCTGCGGTGCATCGCGCCGCCTTCGTCCAGACGGGCGGCGGGTTGGCCTTCCCCGTTCGCGCCGTCGTGGCCTGGAAGCGGACGGCAACCGGGCAGATCGCATGGGTGAAGGGCTTCGTCTCCTACCAGGGCCTGTGACCGGGCGCCGCCACCGGCACCGCTCGCCGGCAGCCTGGAATTAAACGCATAAAGACATCTTTATGTCTTGATTGCTCCGTAAGCCGCGCCCTGCTACAGGGATGGCCGACCCGGCCGGGCGAACCGGCCGACGGATCGGGCCAATGCGCCGGGCCGACGTGCCGGAACGACCGGCCGTTTCGCGCCGGCCGCGACTGAAAAGGGATACCGAGATGGCAGCTGCCAACGATTACATCGTCCGCGACATCGGGCTGGCCGATTACGGCCGCAAGGAAATCTCGATCGCCGAGACCGAGATGCCGGGCCTGATGGCGACCCGCGCCGAATACGGCGCGAGCCAGCCGCTCAAGGGCGCCAAGATCGCCGGCTCGCTGCACATGACGATCCAGACCGCGGTGCTGATCGAGACCCTCAAGGCGCTCGGCGCCGACATCCGCTGGGTGTCGTGCAACATCTACTCGACCCAGGACCACGCCGCCGCCGCCATCGCCGCCGCCGGCATCCCGGTCTTCGCCGTGAAGGGCGAGACCTTGGAGGAGTACTGGGACTACACCTCGCGCCTGTTCGACTGGCATGACGGCGGCCTGCCGAACATGATCCTCGACGACGGCGGCGACGCCACCATGTTCGTCCATCTGGGCCTGCGCGCCGAGAACGGCGACACCGCCTTCCTCGACAAGCCGGAATCCGAGGAGGAGGAGATCTTCTTCGCGCTCCTCAAGAAGAAGCTCGCCGAGAAGCCGAAGGGCTGGTTCGCGGGTCTCGCCGACTCGATCAAGGGCGTCTCCGAGGAGACGACGACCGGCGTGCACCGCCTCTACAACCTCGCCAAGGAGGGCAAGCTGCTCTTCCCGGCGATCAACGTGAACGACTCGGTCACCAAGTCGAAGTTCGACAACCTCTACGGCTGCAAGGAGTCGCTGGTCGACGGCATCCGCCGCGGCACCGACGTGATGATGGCCGGCAAGGTCGCCATGGTCGCGGGCTTCGGCGACGTGGGCAAGGGCTCGGCCGCCTCGCTCCGCAACGCCGGCTGCCGCGTGCTCGTCTCCGAGATCGATCCGATCTGCGCTCTGCAGGCGGCGATGGAGGGCTACGAGGTCGTCACGATGGAAGATGCCGCGCCGCGCGCCGACATCTTCGTGACCGCCACCGGCAACAAGG
Organism: Methylorubrum podarium; assembly: GCF_040270385.1. Lineage (NCBI taxonomy): Bacteria > Pseudomonadati > Pseudomonadota > Alphaproteobacteria > Hyphomicrobiales > Methylobacteriaceae > Methylorubrum > Methylorubrum podarium. The sequence continues at coordinate 23,593 of NZ_JBELQE010000094.1, forward strand.
ACATCATCACCATCGAGCACATGCGGGCGATGAAGGACCGCGCCATCGTGTGCAACATCGGCCACTTCGACAACGAGATTCAGGTCGCGGGTCTCAAGAACCTCAAGTGGACCAACATCAAGCCGCAGGTCGACGAGATCGAGTTCGCCGACGGCCACCGCATCATCCTCCTCTCGGAGGGCCGCCTGGTGAACCTCGGCAACGCGACGGGCCACCCGTCCTTCGTGATGTCGGCCTCCTTCACCAACCAGACGCTCGCCCAGATCGAGCTGTGGACCAACCCCGGCAAGTACGAGCGGCAGGTCTACACGCTGCCCAAGACCCTCGACGAGAAGGTCGCGGCCCTGCACCTCGAGAAGATCGGCGTGAAGCTCTCGAAGCTCCGCCCCGATCAGGCGTCCTATATCGGCGTTCCGCAGAACGGCCCGTTCAAGCCGGAGCACTACCGCTACTGATCGGCGCTCGCGCACCCGGCTTCGCAGGAAGCCGGGTCGTTGGCCCCATCGGCTCCGAGACAAGATTCGCGGCGGAAGCCCGGCCCCTGGCCGGGCTTTTTCCGTTCCGGAGACGCTCCTCGCCGGCACCCGGCAGCGAGAGCGCGTCCGGCGAAACTGTTTTCCCGGTCGCCCCGGAAGCGCGGCCATAGATTTCGGCACCCTCCCGCGCGCCGATCATTCTCAAGACTTCGTCAAGAGGCCATTTCGGTGGTGTGGCTTTTGGGTGCTGTGCGGCGCCGGAATGCAGGGCGAAACCGTTCGGGGCCATAAAGGCGCTTCCTGCCGGAATCGACCCCGCGTTACAGTGGCGCGAATCTTCGGAAGCAGGTGCCCGCGCGGCGGCGGCAAGCCGAACGCGGCGGCAGGCATTTGCCCGGCGCTTTCCGGGAGCTTCCAGGCTGTGGGCGCGAGCTCCGCGGAGCGCCGGGCATGGGTTGGGTTGGGGGCGGGACATGGGTCTGGAACGGGCGGCGCGCGTTCTGTCGCGCGTCGGCGTCCTCGTCGTCGCGGCACCGGTCGTGGCACTCGCCGAGGGCGGTCCGTCCATCGAAGCGAGGCCGATGCTGGGAGCGATGCACACGCACAACGTCGCCGGCCTCGCCGTCATCCTCGGCCTCATCCTGTTCGCGACCATCCTGTCGCTGGTCTACCTGCGCGAGCGCGTCGGCTGGACGCGCAAGGAACGCGTCTTCCAGGACGAACTGGCCCAGCTGCGCGGCGCGCACGACCGGGCCGAGATGCTGCTCCACTCCGAGCGCCAGGTTCTCGTCTCCTGGGCCGGTCGCGGCGAGCCGAGCATCGTCGGCGATGCGGGCTTCGCCCAGGATCTCCGGGATCTGCGGCATCAGGAGGCTTGGTCGCCGGACGCGCGCGGTTCGCGGCACCTGCTGACCTTCGGCACGTGGCTCACGCCCCAGGATGCGCAGCTCCTCGAGGCGGCGGTCGCGACGCTGCGCGAGCGCGGCACCGGTTTCCGGATGAACCTGCGCAGCTTGGCCGGGCGCTTCATCGAGGCGCAGGGGCAGGCGGTGGGCGGGCGGGCGCTGCTGCGCCTGCGTGAGACCACCGAGGAGCGCCGCGAGCTGATCGAGCTGCGCCACAGGCTGGACGAGGCCAAGCGCGGGTTCGCCGCACTCGCCGGCCTGCTCGACGCGCTGCCGCAGCCGGTCTGGCACCGGACGCCGGACGGGGCGCTCGCCTTCGTCAACAATGCCTACGCCGCCGCCGTCGAGGCCCCGAACCGCGAGGCCGCCCTGAGCCACGGCCTGGAGCTGCTCGACCGCGGCGCCCGCGAGCAGATCGCCCGCCAGCCGCGGCGGCACGGCCTCGCCCCCCAGCCCTTGCGCCTCTCGGCGGTGGTGGCGGGCGCGCGCCGCACCCTCGACGTCAGCGAGAGCACCCTGGAGACCGGCCGCGTCGGCATCGCCGTCGACGTCTCGGAACTGGAGAGCGTGCGCGCCGACCTGCAGCGGCAGATGGATGCCAACGTGCGCACCCTCGATCAGCTGCCGACCGCGGTGGCGATGTTCGACGCGCGCCAGCGCCTGATCTTCCACAACGCCGCCTACCAGCGCCTGTGGGATCTCGACCCGGCCTTCCTCGAAGGCCGCCCGCTCGACGGCGAGATCCTCGACCGCCTGCGCGCCGCCCGCAAGCTGCCCGAGCAGGCCGATTTCCGCTCGTGGAAGGCCGATGTCCTCGCCGCCTACCGCGCGGTCGAGCCCACCGACACGCCGTGGTACCTGCCCGACGGGCGGACGCTGCGCGTCGTCGCCGACCCCAACCCGCAGGGCGGCCTGACCTATCTCTACCACGACGTCTCGGAGAGCATGAAGCTCGCCTCGCGCTACGACGCGCTGATGAAGGAGCAGGCCGAGACGCTGGAGGCGCTCAAGGAGCCGGTGGCGGTGTTCGGCGCCGACGGGCGCCTGACGGTGGCCAACCGCGCCTTCGCCGTCACCTGGCGCCTCGACCCGGCGACGCTCGCGGGCAAGCCGCATGTCGACGCGGTGATCGCCGCCTGCCGGACGATGACGCCCGACCAGAGCCCCTGGGCCGGCATCCGCCAGTCGATCACCGGCCTCTCCGAGACCCGCAGCGGCCATGCCTGCCGCCTCGACATCAACGACGGCACGGTGCTCGACTGCTCCTCGCAGCCGCTGCCGCTCGGCGCCACGCTCCTGACCTTCATCGACGTGACCGCGAGCGCCAACGTCGAGCGGGCGCTGACCGAGAAGAACGACGCCCTGGAGCGCGCCTCGCAGCTGCGCGACACCTTCGTGCACCACGTCTCCTACGAGCTGCGCTCGCCGCTCACCAACATCATCGGCTTCACCCAGCTGCTGGGCGACGAGACCGTCGGCGCGCTGAACGAGCGCCAGCGCGAATATTCCGAGCACATCATGCGCTCGTCCGCCGCGCTGCTCGTCATCATCAACGACATCCTCGACCTCGCCTCGATCGATGCCGGCTCGCTCGAACTCCAGCGCGAGACCATCGACGTGCGCTCCACCGTGGAAGCCGCCGCCCGCGGCATCGAGGACCGGCTGGCGGAATCCGATATCGGCCTCGACCTCGACGTGCCGGAGGACATCGGCAGCGTGTTCGCCGACGGCAAGCGCGTGCGCCAGATCCTGTTCAACCTGCTCTCCAACGCGGTCGGCTTCTCCGAGCCCGGCCAGCAGGTCCGCGTCGAGGCGCGGCGCGAGGGGACGGCGCTGCGGCTGACGGTGATCGACCGCGGCCGCGGCATCGCGCCCGAGGTCATCGACCGGGTGTTCGACCGCTTCGAGAGCAACACGCTGGGCACCAAGCACCGCGGCGTCGGCCTCGGCCTCTCGATCGTGCGCTCCTTCGTCGAGCTGCATGGCGGCCGGGTCGAGATCCACTCGGCGCCGGGAGCGGGCACCCGCGTCACCTGCCTGTTCCCGGTCGAGACGCCGCCGGACAATGGCGGCCTCGCCGAGGCCGCCGAGTAGGGACGGGCGCTCGCGGAATCGGGTTCGGGTCGGCGGGCGCCGAAGGGCGGGGGCTCACCGCGGGTGCGGAAAAAGGGTTAAACATCCCCCGCTAGGATGGTTGAGGCTTAACCCTGACCGGGGTGGCCGTTCGCGGCTTTGCAGAGGATTGGGGCGTTGAGCGAGGTTCCGGACAGCACGGCGGGAAGCCCGCGGCCCGGCCCGTCGCAGGGTGAGGCGCAGCCGGCATCGCCGCGGCGCGCCGCCTGGGAGGTGCTGCTGCCCGAGGAGGGCGCGACCGAGGACATGGCCGCCTTCCTCGCCGGCATCCTCATGCCCGGCGACCTCGTCGCCCTGTCCGGCGGGCTCGGCGCGGGCAAGACCACGCTCGCCCGCGCGATGATCCGCGAGCTGGCCGGCGACCCCGCCCTCGAAGTGCCGAGCCCGACCTTCACGCTGATGCAGCCCTACGAGACCCACTCCGGCCGCACGGTGATCCACGCCGACCTCTACCGCCTACGCGGACCCGACGAGCTGGTGGAACTCGGCTTCGACGAACTCTCCGAGACCGCGATCACCCTGGTCGAGTGGCCCGAGCGGCTGGGTGCGCGCGAGAACCCCACGCTCACCGTCGAGCTGTCCCTGCGGCCGGAATTCGGCGAGGAGGCGCGCCTCGTGCGGATCGACGGCACCGGCGACATGCGCGAGCGGCTGGAGCGGGCTCGCGCCGTCCGGGCGCTGCTCGCCCGCAGCGGCTGGGACGAGGCCGAGCGGGTGCTGATGCAGGGCGACGCCTCCTCGCGCGCCTACGAGCGGCTTGTGAAGCCGGACGGCGAGACCGCGGTGCTGATGATCTCGCCGCCCCGGCCCGACGGGCCGCCGGTCAAGGACGGGAAGCCCTACAGCGCGGTCGTCAAGCTCGCCGAGAGCATCCACGCCTTCGTCGGCATGGACCGGGCGCTGCGGGCGATCGGCTTCTCGGCGCCGAAGATCCTGGGCGAGAACCTCAATGCCGGCCTCCTGATCCTGGAGGATCTCGGCGCCGAGCCGGTGACCGAGAACGGGGCGCCGCGGCCGGAGCGCTACGCCGAGGCCGTCCGGCTGCTGGCGAAGCTCCACGCCACCGATCTGCCGACGACCGTGCCGGTGAGCGAGGGGATCGACCACGCCATCCCGCCCTACGACCTGGAAGCCCTGCTGTTCGAGGCGGACCTTCTGCCCGAATGGTACGCCCCGGCGATCCGCGGCGCGACTCTGTCGCCGGAGGCCCGCGGCGCCTTCCGCGACCTCTGGGCCGAGGCGCTGAAGGATCTGATCGCCGAGCCCGCCACCTGGACCCTGCGCGACTACCACTCGCCCAACCTGATCTGGCTCCCCGAGCGGACCGGGCTCGAGCGGGTCGGCGTGATCGACTTCCAGGACGCGGTGATGGGCCACCCGGCCTACGACGTCGCCTCGCTGCTGCAGGACGCCCGGGTCGATGCCAGCGCCGATTTCGAGCTGCGGCTGCTCGGGCTCTACATCCGCGAGCGCCGCGGCCGGGACATCGGCTTCGACATGCAGGCCTTCGCCCGCGCCTACGCGGTGCTGGCAGCGCAGCGCGCCACCAAGATCCTCGGCATCTTCGCCCGCCTCGACAGGCGCGACGGCAAGCCGGGCTACCTCGCCCACCTGCCGCGCGTGGAAGGCTATCTCGCCCGCAACCTCGCCCATCCGGCGCTGGCGGGCCTGCGCGCGTGGCACGAAACCCACCTGCCGAGCCTCGTCGCAGCGCGGCCGGACGTCGACCCCACCCCCTGACCGCTCCACCCGAACCGGCCCGTGAACGCGTCATGAGCGACGAGCAGACTCCCAAGAGAATCACCCGCGCCTTCGTGCTCGCGGCGGGCCTGGGCAAGCGCATGCGCCCGATCACCGCGACAGTGCCGAAGCCCCTGGTCGAGGTGGCCGGCAAGGCGCTGATCGACCACGCCCTCGACCGGGCGGCGCAGGGCGGCATCGAAACGGCGGTGGTCAACGTCCACTGGCTCGCCGACCTGATGGAGGGCCATCTCTCCCACCGAAGCGGCGCACCGGCCATCGTCGTCTCCGACGAGCGGGAGGCGCTGCTGGAGACCGGCGGCGGGGTGAAGAAGGCGCTCGACCGGTTCGAGGGCGAGCCCTTCGTGGTGTTCAACTCGGATTCGTTCTGGCTGGAAGGGCCGCGGCCCAATCTCGGCCGCCTGATCGAGGCCTGGGATCCCGAGACGATGGACATCCTGCTCCTCGTCGCCCCCACGGCGACGAGCCTCGGCTACGAGGGGGCGGGCGACTTCGACATGGACCCGGACGGCCGCCTGAGCTGGCGCGGCGAGCGCGAGGTCGCGCCCTTCATCTATGCCGGCGTGGCGATCCTGAAGCCGGAGCTGTTCGCTGACACGCCGGAGGGCTCCTTCTCCCTGACCCTGCTGTTCGACCGGGCGATCAAGCGCAACCGGCTGCAGGGCCTGCGCCTCGACGGGCAGTGGCTGCATGTCGGAACGCCGGACGCGATCCAGGCCGCCGAGGCGCGCGTGCGGGAGAGCGCGCAGATCGTTTGAGCAGCGCCCGCGTTGTCGGGACTCTTCTACCGGGCTCTGCGGCAAGGCTTTCTCACGACATGAGCTTTCTCCACGACGCGGTCGAGCGGTTCCGCACCACGCTCAAGGCCTATGCCGGCGACGAGACGCTGATGCAGGCAGCGGTCTCGGCCTGCGCCAACGTCGCGGTCGCCGACGGCGAGCTGCTGACCGAGGAGTTCGAGACGGCGCTCGCCGGGATCCGGGCGAACCCGATCATCGAGAAGGGCTACGACAGCCTGATGCTGGAACACGCCCTCTACGAGGCGCTCGGCCGCGCCCGCACGCGTGCCGGCCGCGCGGAGAACCTCGTGCGGATCGGCGCGATCGCCGACCGCCCGGAGGAGCAGCGCCGCAACGTCTTCCTCGTCGCGGCGGATGTCGCTGACCACGAGGGCATCGGCCGCGAGGAGCACGCCGCCCTGGCCGAGGTCGGCGCCGCGCTCCGGCTCGACGGGGACGCGCTGCTGAGGCGGTTTCCGGAGGTGTGAGCCGGCTTCCGGTTGATCACTTCGGGCATTGCCCCTCTCCTCCCCCTTGTGGGGAGGAGGCAGGAGGTGGGGGTGGTTCAGGATGAGGCGATGCGGTGCCTTCTGCACCACCCCCACCCCGAGCCCCTCCCCACGAGGGGGAGGGGACAGGCCATGCCTTGACCGACGCGATCAACCGGACACCGTATGAGCCGGCTTGCGCTTAATCGCTTCGGTCTCTCCTCCGTCATTGCGAGGCGAAGCCGTGGCAATCCAGGGCGCGACCTTTCCGGAGAGGTCGCGCTCTGGATCGCTTCGCTACCGCTCGCGATGACGGTGTGAGGCGAAATCCGAGGTGATCGGCAGGGAAGCGTGTCACCTGTTTCAGGGTGCATCGGCTCGGTTGCGTGCTGTCCTTCCCACCGCACGCGAGGAGAGGAAACTCCGTCGCACCCAACCGGCAAAAACCCACCGGTCCGGCTCATCCCCCCTTAAGCGTCTTTCTCAAGTGCCGCTTCACGCGCGGCTGTCACTGTCGTTCCCCTGACGAGCCGGGTTTGCGGCTCGAGCCGGCCTTGGGGACTTGCGTGGAACCGATGACCCTTGCGGTGAGCGTGATGGGCCTGAGCATCGCGGCCGCGATGCTGGCGCTGATCGTGGTATCGCTCCGCCGCCGCGAGCCCGTCGTGCCGGATTCCGATATGACCGAGGCGCTTCAGGACCGGCTCTGGCAGATCGCCGAGAGCGAGGAGCGCTACCGGGTGCTGGTCGAGGCCACGACCCAGGCCGTGGTGCAACGGGACGGGCAGGGGCGGATCACCTTCGCCAGCGAGGGTTTCGCCGCGCTGCTCGGCGTGAAGCCGCTGGAACTGATCGGCTCGACCCTGACCCCGGAGGTGATCGAGCGCGGCGCGGTCGAGCAGCGCCCCGACGGCGTGCGGGTGGTCGAGGAGCGCCTGGTGCCGGTGGACGGCGTGCCGCGCTGGTTCTCCTTCATCGAGATGCCGGTGAACGGCAGCACGGCCGGCCCGAACTGGCTGCGGGCGGGTCAGGACGTCACCGAGCGCGTCGAGGCGGCGCGCTCCCTCGACGAGGCGAAGAGCCGGGCGGAGACCGCCAACGTCGCCAAGTCCCGCTTCCTCGCCACCGTCAGCCACGAATTGCGCACGCCGCTGAACGGCATCCTCGGCATGGCCGACCTGCTGCTCGAAACCCGTCTCGACCCCGAGCAGCGCACCTATGTCGAGGCGTTCCGCACCAGCGGCAAGGCGCTGCTCGGCCTCGTCGACGGCATCCTCGACTTCTCCCGCATCGAGGCCGGCCGCCTCGACCTCGCCGCCGAGCCCTTCGACGTCGCCGCCCTGGTCGAGGGCGTGGTCGAGTTGCTGGCGCCGCGCGCGCAGGACAAGGGCCTGGAGATCGCCCTCGACATCGCCGACGACCTCGTGGCCTCGCGCGTCGGCGACGCCGACCGGGTGCGGCAGATCCTGGTGAACTTGGCCGGCAACGCCATCAAGTTCACCCAGGCCGGCGGCGTCGGCGTCAGCCTCGCCGCGGCGGGGGAGGGGCTCGTCCTCACCGTCGAGGATACCGGGCCGGGCATTCCGGAGGAGCGCATCCCGATCCTGTTCGAGGAGTTCGAGCAGGGCGAGGATAGCGCGAGCCACGAGGGGACGGGACTGGGGCTCGCCATCACCCGCCGCCTCGTGGAGCGCATGAACGGCACGATCGAGGCGCGCTCGACGGTGGGGCGCGGCTCGACCTTCCGGGTCGTGCTGCCGCTGCCCGCGACGGAGGGCGCGACGGCTCCCACAATCCCCGGCCTTGCATCGCGAAAAGTGCTGATCGTGGCCGGCTCGCCGTTCCAGGCGCCGTTCCTGGCGCGGCGGCTCAGCCGCTCGGGCGCGGCGGCGGTGGTCGTCGGCAGCGCGGAGGCCGGCCTCGACGCCCTCTCGGGCGTCGCCTTCGACGCGCTCATCGCCGACCGCAGCCTGGGCGACGCCGCCGTGCGCCGGCTCGCGGCCGAGGCCGCCCGCTGCGGCGTGCGCTGCAGCCTGATCCTGCTCTCGCCCTTCGACCGGCGGGAATTCGGCGCCCCGAACGCGGCGGGCTTCGACAGCTACCTGATCAAGCCGGTGCGCGCCCGCTCGCTGTTCGACCGCCTGCTGGAGCCGCGGCCCGCCCCGGCCCGCGGCCCCGCCGAGGCGCCGGCGCAGTCCGTGCCGGACGAGCCGGCCCGTGCGAAGACCGCCGCGCCGGGCCGCCGGGTGCTGCTGGCGGAGGACAATTCGATCAACGCACTGCTCGCCACCAAGGCGCTGGAGCGGCTCGGCGCGCAGGTGATCCTGGCCCGCGACGGGCTCGAGGCGCTGGCGGCGGCGGAAGGGCAGGGGCCGTTCGATCTCGCGCTGATCGACATCCGCATGCCCGGCCTCGACGGCCTGGAGGCCGCCCGCCGCATCCGCGCCCGCGAGGCCGAAACCGGCGCGCCGCCGCTCCATCTCGTAGCGCTCACCGCCAATACCGGTCGCGAGGACGTCGCCGCGGCCTTCGCCGCCGGCTTCGACGGCTTCCTGCCGAAGCCCCTCAACCTGCGCGCCCTGCCGGACCTGCTGGACCGCCGCGCCGCCGCGGCGTGAGGCGCGGCCTGAGGGGCGGCCCGGACGGAAAAGAGGAATTCCTCCCCTCGCCCTGGTGCGAATTCTGCCTCATGGTCCCCGCGCCGAAGCGACGGGGAACGCATGACCGCACCACGAAAGCATCGTCCCGAACGGTGGTTGCCGGCTTTCGGAGAAAGACGGCGCCCCCTCAGGAACCGAGAGCCTCGTCCTGAGACATCGCCGGGGAGGATCCGGCGATGCGGCTGATCCCATGGCTCGCGGCCCTGCCCGCCCTCGGGATGCTGGCGGGGCCGTTCTTCCTCAACCGGGTCGAGCCGCTGGTGTTCGGCATGCCGCTGCTGCTGGCCTGGCTCGTCGGCTGCACCGCGGCGACCTCGGCGATCATGGCGCTGATTTACCTCACCGATCCCGCCAACCGGGAACCGGGAGAGGGACCATGAACGCGGCGCTTCCGATCATCGCGCTCGCCGTCGTGGTGGCGCTCGGCCTGGGGCTCAGGGCGCGGTCGGGCCACGACATGGACATGGAGCAGTGGAGCGTGGGAAAGCGCGGCTTCGGCACGCTGCTCGTCTTCCTGCTCATGGCGGGCGAGATCTACACCACCTTCACCTTCCTCGGCGGCTCCGGCTGGGCCTACGGCAAGGGCGGCCCGACCTACTACATCCTCTGCTACCTGACGCTGATCTACGTCATCTCCTACTGGATCCTGCCGCCGGCCTGGCGCTTCGCCAACGAGCGCAACCTGTTCTCGCAGCCCGATTATTTCGCGGCGCGCTACGACAGCCGGAGCCTCGGCATCCTGGTGGCGCTCGTCGGGATCGTGGCGCTGGTCCCCTACATGGTGCTGCAGCTCAAGGGGCTGGGCATCATCGTCGCCACCGCCTCCTACGGGGCGATCTCGCCGACGCTGGCGATCTGGATCGGCGCGGCGGTGCTGACCGTCTACGTCATGGTCTCGGGCGTGCGCGGCTCGGCCTGGACCGCCGTGCTCAAGGATTTCATGATCCTGTTCGTGGTGATTTTTTTGGGAATCTATCTCCCGTATCACTACTACGGCGGCATCGGCGCGATGTTCACCGCGATCGATGGGGCCAAGCCCGGCTTCCTCGCGCTGCCGGACCGCGGCCAGAGCGCGACCTGGTTCGCCTCGACGACGCTGCTGACCGCGCTCGGCGGCTGGATGTTCCCGCACATCTTCGCCTCGATCTACACCGCGAGCGATGCGCGCACCTTCCGCCGCAACGCGGTCTTCCTGCCGCTCTACCAGCTCATGCTGCTGTTCGTGTTCTTCGCGGGCTTCGCGGCGGTGCTGCAGGTACCGGGGCTGACGGGGCCGGACGTCGATCTCTCGCTGTTCAAGATCGCGCTGCAGACCTTCCCGCCCTGGTTCGTCGGCGTCATCGGCGCCACCGGCGTGCTGACCGCCCTGGTGCCGGGCTCGATGATTCTGATCGCCGGCTCGACCCTGATCGCGCAGAACCTCTACCGGCCGCTGGCGCGCAACGCGACCGACGCCTCCACGGGTCGGCTCGCCAAGGGCATCGCGCCGCTGCTGGCGCTCGCCTGCGTCGGCTTCACCCTCTACGGCGGCGAGACCATCGTGCAGCTGCTGCTGATCGGCTACGCCGTCGTCACGCAGCTCTTCCCCGCCTTCTTCTTCAGTCTCCTGCCCAACAACCCGCTGACCCGGGCGGGGGCGATGGCGGGCATCCTGGCCGGTGTGGCCGCGGTGGCGGTGACGGTGGTCGGCGGCTACACCCTCGCCAAGCTGTTCCCCGGCCTGCCGGGTCCGGTGCAGGATCTCAACATCGGCGTCGTGGCGCTGGCGCTCAACCTCGCGGTCGCCTTCGCCGTCAGCCTCGCGGGCGGCGGCGCGCGGCGGGCGGCGCTGCCCTGACCCTCCGGACGGCGGCGCCGGGCGGTCAGCGCCCGGCCGGCTCCGCCTCGCCGGTCCGCTCCCCGGCCGGAGCGGGCACGGCCTCGTCCTCCCGCGCGTCCTCGAACGCCGCGCCGGTCCAGACCCGCACGGTGACGGTCGCCCGGCCGCCGTCGACGACGATGCGGTTGTAGGCGTTGGGCTCGTTGCCGCGCAGCCGCGTCGAGGTGGCCGAGCCCGCCTGCACGGCGAGCAGCCGCGCCCCGCCCGCCTGCGCCCGGCCGCGATCGACGGCGACCCTGTCGGGCTCGGTGCCGGTCTCCGGCGCCTCGGCGAAACGGGCGTAGTGGCGGTGGAGATGGCCGGCGAGCGTCAGCCCGACGCCGTGGCGGCGGAAGGCGTCCAGCGCCTCGTCGGCGCGACCGACGAGGCGGGCCTCCGCGTCCCAGGGCGGCGGCATGAACGGGTGGTGGCCGACCACGATCCGGAAGACATGGTCCGGCAGGGCCGCCAGCCGCTCCTCGGTGCGGGCGATCTGCGCCCGGGTGATCTTGCCTTGGGACCAGTCCGTCTCCGGCGCCCAGGTCCGCACCGTGTTGAGGCAGACCACCGCGATCTCGTCGTCGAGGAAGGTCGGCTCGGTGTCCCGCGCGATGAAGCGCCGGTAGCGGCCGAACGGGTGGAAGAAGCGGGTGAGGAGCTTGAAATAGGCGATGTCGTGGTTGCCCGGCACCGCGATCCAGGGCGCCGTGAGCCGGTCGAGGAAGGCGCGCGCCTCCGCATATTCCTTGCGCCGCGCCCGCATGGTGAAGTCGCCGGAGGCGACGATCAGGTCCGGCGCATCGCGGTTCAGCTCCGCGACGAGCCCCTCGACCACCGCCGGTTCGGTGCGCCCGAAATGCAGGTCGGAGATGTGGGCGAGCCGTCTCACCGCTCGGGCTCCGGCACGATCACCGTGAGGGCGCGGGGCATCAGGCGGTAGCGCAGGGGCGGGGCGATCAAGCGGACCTCTCCATCGTTCATCACCCGCAGCGCGCGCCTCCGGGCGGAGACGGCGAAGCGGGTCGCACTGCGGCGCTCCAGGCCCGGCAGGCGGCGCCAGCGGCCGAGCCCGAACCCGAGCGCCAGCCGGACGACGCGCCACGGCGAGAGCCGGCGGGCGATGTAGAGCGTCAACTCGCCGCCATCGACCTGGCTCCGCTCCAGAATCTTTCCCGGCCCCTCCGCGTAGTCGTTGTTGACCACCGCGAGCAGGCGGACGCGCAGCCGCGTCCGCCGCCCGCCTTCCGAGAGCACGGCGGAAAGGCGCGGATAGGGGCCGAGATGGCGCAGGGTCGCCGCCGCGAGCCGAAGCAGCGCCGGCATACCGAGCCGCCGTCCGCGAAAAACCTCGCGGTGGCGGACCATGCGGGCGGGCATGCCGAGCACCGAGTTGATGAGGAAGAGGTGGCCGTTGACGCTGCCGACATCGACGGCGCGGGCATGCCCCGCCCGGAGCACCGCGACCGCGCCGTCGAGGTCGAGCGGGATGCCGAGATCCTTGGCCAGCAGGTTCATGGTGCCCAGCGGCAGGATGCCGAGGGCCACGCCGCTGCCCGCGAGCACGCCAGCCGCGCAGTTGAGCGTGCCGTCCCCACCCGCCACCGCCACGGCCGCGACGCCCTCCGTGCGCAGGGCGGCCCGCAGGCGCTCGAGCAGGGGGAGGGTCTCGTCCGGCTCGGGAAGGAGGTCGAGCCCCGCGGCCCTGAGCCGCGCGCGGATCGCGTCCGGCGTGGGGCCATCGGCGAAGGAGCCCGACGCGGCGTTGGCGACGAGGACGATCCGCATGTCTTCCGGCGTTCCCCAGCCCCCTGACGGCGCGGGCTTGAGCGTCGCCGCCATCCGCCATCCCGAAGGGATCGATCGGATGGCGTATGACAGGCGCGGGCGTCGGACGTGTGACGGGGCCGGATCAGCCCGGCGGCGGGCGGCCCTGCACGAAGCGCGTCCGGAACCAGTCGCGCAGAACCTCGCGCTCGTAGAAGAAGGTCTGCCCGGAGGAGAGGCGGTTGGCCCGCAGCAGGAAATTGATGTCGGTGACCGTCTCCTCCGCCGCCCGCACCGTGCGTCCGCGCTCCTTCAGGGCGTAGCGCAGACGGAAGCGGGGCGGGGTGATGTCGGTGACCACCCGCACGCCCTGGGCCGCGCCGAAGCTCGGTCGGTCGAGGCCGGCGAGGTCGATGTCGAGCACCGCGATGTCGAGCGTCTGGCCCGGCGCCAGGACCGGGTTGCCGAGCATCTCGAACAGGCGGCGCATTTCGGCCAGCACGACCCGCGGCGACAGGCCCGAGCCGTAGCGGTTCTCGGCATCGGTGTAGCGCTCGGGCGCGGCGAAGGTCACCCGCACCTGCGCCGCCGCGGGCGCGGCGGCGAGCGGAGCGGAGAGCGGCGCGGCCAGGACCGCGAGCAGGCCGAGCGCCGCCGCCCTCATTGCTGCGAGCGCTTGAGGATCGCCTGCAGGGCGCGGGCGACCGGCTCGGTGATCGTGCGCCGGTACTTGCGGTGGACGAGCTGGCCGTTGTGGTAGATGTCCTGCTCGACGTAGAGCCGCTCGCCGTCCCAGCGGACGATGTTGTCGGATTCCGTCGTCTCCTCGACGCCCAGATCCCGGCGGAGGATCGGTGCGCCGGATGTCGTTTGCATGGAGCGGCCTCGGCCTTCGATTGGGGAAATGCCCACCCTGTTTAGGGCCTCGGCGCGCGCTGTGCCAGGGTCGGATGCACGGCGCGACCGCCGGAGACCGGTCCGCCGGTTTCTCTCGGGCCCGGTTGTCGCCTGCTCGTCCATCGGAATGCGACCGCGGAATCCGGCGATGACCCTTCGCGACGGGCCCGAGGCCGTCACTGCACCGTCACCTGATCCTTGATGCGCTGGTAGGTGGAACGGTTGAGGACGCGCTTGCTCAGGAGTTGATCGACGGAGGCGTAGGGCCGGTGCTGGATGATGGCGCGGCCGATGGCGCCGCCGCCCTTCAGCCCGTTCAGCTCGCCGAGCGAGGCCGTGTTGAGGTCGATCAGGGCGACGGCCGCCGGCGGAGCGTTCTCCTCGGCTTCGGCCACCGGGTCGGGCTCGGGCGGCGTCTGCGCCGCCGGCGGCGGGACCGGCACGGGCGCGGCGGCAGGCGGTGCGGGCGGAGGCGGTGCCTCGGCGACCGGCCGGACCGGCTCTCTTGCAGGCTCCCTTGCAGGTTCTCTCGCGGGCTCGGACGGTTTCACCACCCGCACCGGCTCGGACCGAGACGGCGCGGACGCCGCATCCGCTGGCCGGGCGGGTGTCGTCGTCATGGCGGCCGGTGCCGCGGTCCCCGGCTCGGAGCCGCGAAGCCAGATCGATTGGATGACCCAGGCCAGACCCGCCGCCGCCGCGATCAGGAGGACGACCCGCAGGATCGCCGATCCGCTCAGCATGAACGCCTCCCGACCGAAACGCGGACGCGAGACAGGATCGAGGTCTCGGCTCCGGACATCGCGGGCATCCTAACCTGCGGGCACAGCTCGAACATATGACAAATCCGAGAGATCGAACACGGCGCCTCGCCGGGCAGCCGGGCTCTTCCCGCGCCAGCGAAGGCACCGAAGGAGCCGCGCCGACGGGCCTTGTGGAGGATCCGTCCGAACCCATCCCCCGCAGGTTGTGACGCCCCGGCACCGGTGACCGCGCAAGCACCGCAGCCATGTGCGGGAACGCAATACGGCCAAGCTCGTTTCGTGTAGGCTGGCCCCATTCCACCGGGCTTGTTCGGGTCATGTCGATGCCAAAGCGTTTCCGCTGGTCGCGCCTGCTCCTTGCCGCGGCGGTTGCCGGGCAGGCCGCGGCCTGCTCCTCGCTGCCGCGAACGAGCTACACCAAGGACCAGGCGGATGCCGCGACCGTGCCCGGCATGGTCGGCGTCCGGGCCTATGCCGACGCCAGCGCCGCCGAGTTCGTGGCGATGGCCGCGGGCCCGCAGAAGAAGCGCCAGACCTTCAGCTACCTCGCCCTGTCCGGCGGCGGCGGCGACGGCGCCTACGGCGCGGGCGTGCTCAACGGCTGGACCGCCTCGGGCAAGCGGCCGGACTTCACCATCGTCTCCGGCGTCTCGACCGGCGCCCTGATCGCGCCCTTCGCCTTCCTCGGGCCGGCCTACGACTCCTATCTCACCGACATCTACACCAGCGGCATCGCCGAATCCCTGGTGCAGAGCCCGAGCCTCGCCAACGTGCTGTTCGGCTCAGGCCTGTTCGGCGACGGGCGGCTGCGCAACCTGATCGCCCGCTACGTCACCCCCGACCTGCTCCAGGCCGTCGCCGAGGAGCACGCCAAGGGCCGCCGCCTGCTCGTCGTGACGACGAACCTCGACACGCAGCGCGCGGTGATCTGGAACATGGGCGCCATCGCCGCGAGCGGCGCGCCCAACGCGGTCTCGCTCTTCACCGACGTGCTCACCGCCTCCGCCAGCATCCCGGCGGTGTTCCCGCCCCAGCTCCTCGACGTGCAGGCCGAGGGCCGCGCCTTCCAGGAGATGCACGTGGACGGCTCGGTGGTGACGCCGGTCTTCACCCTGCCGCAGTCCTTCCTGGTGCGCGACGGGCGCTTCCGCAGCGCCGGCAAGGCCGACATCTACGTGGTCATCAACGGGCGGCTGGAGCCCGAATTCGACGTGACCAAGAACAACACCCTGTCGATCGTCGAGAAATCCTTCACCACAGCGAGCCGCGCCCGCTCCCGGGCGACGCTGGTGGCCACCGACGCGTTCGCCCGGCGCAACGGGATCGGCTTCAACCTGACCTATATCGACGAGAGCGCACCGCGGACGAGCACGGCCCGCGGGTTCGACACCGGCTACATGCGCAGCCTCTACCAGTTCGGCTACGAGGCCGGCCGCACCGGCCAGTTCTGGCACCCGAGCGTTCCGGCGGAGCCGCTGGTCAAGAGCGTGGTGCGGGAGGCGGTGGCGGGGCGATGAGCCCCCGCGCCGATCGCATCCAACATCCGATCGATCCCTTCGGGATGGCGGATGTCGGCTTCGCTCAAGCGCCGCGCGGTCTTGCCGATCCGGTTCCCGCTCCGATCGGAGCGGGAACCGGATCACAGCGCGATGCGCAGAGGCTCGGCGCTGAGACGCACCGCGCCCGCGCGGCGTCCGGTCTCGCTCACCGCGTAGTGAAACGCCGCCTCGCGGCTCCGGAAATAGCCCCCGCCGAGGCCGTGGCTTTCCAGGGCGACCCAGCGGCCCTGCCCGTCCTGGCCGACGACGTAGCTGGGCAGGCTGTTGCCCGCATCTGTTCCGGCCTCCGCGGGTTCGGCGGCCGGGGCAAGTTGGTGCAAGGGGGACATGATCTGATCGGGTGGCGCGGTCCGGTGAGGTGAACCGCGGCAGAAACCTGGGCCTTGGCCCGTGAGGATTCGAGAGCGGGGAAGGGGCCGGGGCATGAAGGTCTCATCAGGAAAAGACCACCCCGCAAAAGCCCCCCGCACGGCGAGGCCGGCGGCGGGCATGAAAAAGGGCCGCGCCGCCCTTTCGGGCGGCCGGCCCTCGGGTCGTCGCCGCGCGGCGGGACTACTTGCGCAGGATCTTCGTCACGAGGCGGCCGATCGGGCTGCTCGAATCGGCGTTGCGGTCGTCGCGGGCGACGGCGCGGTCGTCGGTGCCGAGGATCTTGGTGACGATGCGTCCGATGAGGCTCATGGTTCGTGCTCCTTCGTCGTGGGGCCGGGACAACGGTGCAGCTTCGACAGAGATAACGGATGCCGCCGGGGCCGCGTTCCGTGCCGCGCGACCGATCCTCAGCCCGCGCGTCCCCGCAGGAGGCTTCGCACCACCGGCACCGCGTAGATCGCGAAGAGCAGGCTCATGGCGACGGCGAAGCCCTGGGGCGGGGCGAGGTCCATGCCGCCGCCGATGAGCGGCGGCCCGAGCATCAGCCCGGCATTGTAGAGCATCACGAAGGCGGCGTTGGCGCCGGCCAGATCCGGCCCGCGCAAGCTGGATCCGAGATGGGCGAGGCCCACCGTGTAGAGCGTGCCGACGATCCCGCCCCAGGCGAAGAGCAGGGCGGTGAGCCCCGGCAGGGAGGCGGAGGCCGCCGGGATCAGCGCTGCCCCGAGCGCCCCCGCGAGGCTGGCGCCGAGCAGGACGAGGCGACGGTCCACCCGGTCGGCGAGGAGGCCGACGGGGATCTGGAACAGCACGTTGCCGAGCGCCACCGCGCTCACCAGGGCGGCGGCGACCTGCCCGTCAAGGCCGATGCGCAGGCCGTAGAGCGGCAGGATCGCGAAGGCGCCCGCCTCCACCGCCCCGTAGAGGGCGGCGGCCAGCACCGCGAGCGGCGCGAGGCGCAGATAGGTCACGATCCCGGCGCCCTCGTCGTGCCCGAGCGCGGGCGAGAGGTTGCGGGCGAGCACGAGGGGGGTGAGGCCGAGGAAGAACAGGGCCGAGCCGGCGAGGTACGGCGCGAAGCCCTCCGTCCCGAGCAGCGTCAGCAGGGTCGGCCCGATGGCGAAGCCGATCGCCAGCACCGTCGCGTAGATGCCCATCACGAGCCCGCGCCGCTCGGGCGGGGCCGCGTCGTTGATCCAGTACTCGGAGAGCACGAACAGCACGCCCATCGTCGTCGAGAAGACGAAGCGCAGGGGGAACCACAGGACGAGGTTCGGAAGCAGCTTGAAGGCGGTGAGGCACAGGCCGCCGAGCACGATCGCCAGGATCAGCAGGCGCACCACGCCGACCCTTGCCGCGAGCCGCGGCACGAAGGGCACCGTGACGATCGCCGCGAACCCGGCGATCGCCGTGTTGAGGCCGATGACGACGCTCGAGGCGCCCATCCGCTCCATTTCCAGGGACAGGAGCGGGATCGACAGGCCGAGCCCCGTGCCCACCACCGCCACGCAGGCGATCGCGGCGGTCATCGCGCCGAGCCGGTCGCGATCGGAGACGGGGGCGGAGACGGCGGACATGACCTTGCGACGGGGCGTCAGGGGTGGGAGGGGCCTGCCTGACCCGGCTTCACCCCGCTCCGCAACCCGCCGCGATCAGGCGGCGTGCCGATCCGCACCCGCGCCGAAATGGCCGATATAGCGCGCCGAGATCGCCGAGACCGGCAGCACCACGAGCACGTCTGTGGTGCCGAACTGGCGGTCGACCACCGCGCCGTCGCCGAAGGTCGCCCCGACCCGGAGATAGCCCTTCACCAGCGGCGGCAGCGCCATCAGCGCGGCCTTCGGATCGACCGATTCCTTCGACAGCCGGTCCATGGCGACGAAGCGCTCCGGCAGGGCGCGGGCCCGCCACGCCTCGGGGGCGCGGGCGTGGTGGTGGAGGAAGCTCAAGGGCAGCGCCAGACGGTCCGGATCGGTCCCCTCCAGGCTGGCGCAGCCGAGCATCGCGTCGATGCGGTGGTGCAGCACGTAGGTCCAGATGCCGTGCCACAGCAGTTCGACGGTGCGCTTGGTGCGGTAGGGCTTCAGCACGCAGGAGCGGCCGAGTTCGAGGAAGCGCTTTCCCGGATGGCGCTCGAGCAGTGGCGCGAGGTCGTACTCGCCCGAGGAGTAGAAGCCGAAATGCGCCTCCGCCCGGTCCTGGCGCAGGAGCCGGTAGGTGCCGACCACCTTCGGGCGGGCCTTGCGGAACGGCTTCGCCTCGGTCGCGGCGTGGTCGATGACCAGGAGGTGGTCGCAGATCGCGTCGTAGGCATCGACGTCCCGGCGCTTGAGCGCGGCCATGCCGGTCGGCACCGCCGACATCTCTTCGTAGAACACGCGGAAGCGCAGGCGCTGCGCCCGCCGGATCTCGGACTTGGTGGTGGCGAGCCGCACTTCGAGCGCGCCGATGCGGCCGAGGCTGGGATCGAGCCCCGGCTCCAGCAGGAAGCGCTTGGCGCGGGCTTTCAGCAGGATCGGCGCCGCCCCCGGCAGGGCGAGGTCGCCGCCCTCGAAGGTCTGGCGGAAGCGGGCGAAGGGTGCCTGGACCTTGGTCTCCCAGCCGGCCTTCCACGCGGCCGTCGCCTCGCGCGGGGAAAAATTCGGCAGCATGGTCGACACGATCCCGTCGCGGCGGAGGCAGCGCGATGCGTCCTCTTGCGCGGCGACAACATCATGAAGGCCGCACGCTTTTATGACGGAGAACTTCGTGTTTTGACAGAGACTTGCGCGCAGCCGTCGTCGGGCCTCGCGCAAGGCTTTCGTGGTAGCCGGCGAACGAAACCGGCTAAGGATCACAAGGGCTTGGCGTCGATCCCTGACGGTTCAGACGAACTGGTTCAGCCCCGGGATCGAGCCGACGATCGGACCCATCACGTCCTCGCCCGCCTTCTCGCGGCCGTAGGCGAAGAGCTCCTGGCCGAGCGGCTGCATCTGATTCATCGGTACGCCGGCCGAGATCAGCTTCTGCCCGAGCGCCATCACGCCGCCGCCCATCATCCCGCCGAGCATGCCCATCAGGCCGCCGCCGCCTTCCGACGCATTCGCCTCGGCGAGCGCCGCCTCGGACCCCGGCAGGGCGGCCATCAGCTGGCTCACCTCGGTCGCCGGCCCCTCCTTCTGCAGGAAGGCGAGGATGTGCCCGATCGCGGTCTTGGCGGTCGCGGCGTCGAGGCCCGTGCGGTTGGTCACGCGGGCAATCAGCTCTTCCATGAAACGCTTCCTCTCTGGCAGGTTTTTCGTCTGTCCGACGGGGCGGCGGCGAAATCAAGGGTTGCCCGCCGCGCGCAGGCTCTGGATCGGGCGGGTGCGGCGCCATACCCTGTCTCGCACGACGGTCACGGTTCGAGCGAGGGTGCGCGATGGCGGGCGAGGGGACGATTCTGGTCGGCCGGAGCACGGGCCCGCAGCCGAAGCCCGAGGTGCTGACCCTGCGGCTCGCCAACCGCCACGGCCTCGTGGCGGGCGCCACCGGCACCGGCAAGACCGTGACGCTGCAGGTGCTGGCGGAAGGTTTTTCCAACGCGGGCGTCCCGGTCTTCGCCGCCGACATCAAGGGCGACCTCTCGGGGCTCGCCGCCGCGGGCGAGGCCAAGCCGCATTTCGTCAAGCGGGCGGAAGAGCTCGGGATCGCCTACGAGCCCGACCGCTTCCCGACGGTGTTCTGGGACGTGTTCGGCGAGCAGGGCCACCCGATCCGCTGCACCGTCACCGAGATGGGTCCGCTCCTGCTCGCCCGCCTGCTCGAACTCAACGACACCCAGGAGGGCGTGCTCAACATCGCTTTCCGCGTCGCCGACGAGAATCAGTGGCCGCTGATCGACCTGAAGGACCTGCGCGCGCTCCTCACCTTCCTGTCGGAGAACGCCAAGGAGCTGTCGGCCACCTACGGCAACGTCTCCGGCGCCTCGATCGGCGCGATCCAGCGGGCGCTCCTCGTGCTGGAGAACCAGGGCGCCGACCAATTCCTCGGCGAGCCGGCGCTCAACCTCGAAGACTTCATGCGCACCGACCGGGAGGGCAGGGGCTTCGTCAATATTCTGGCCGCCGACAAGCTGATGCAGCGGCCGCGCCTCTACGCCTCGTTCCTGCTGTGGATGCTCTCCGAGCTGTTCGAGCAGCTCCCCGAGGTCGGCGATCTCGACAAGCCCAAGCTCGTGTTCTTCTTCGACGAGGCGCATCTGCTGTTCAACGACGCCCCCAAGGCGCTCCTCGACGCGGTGGAGCAGGTGGTGCGCCTGATCCGCTCGAAGGGCGTCGGCGTCTACTTCGTGACGCAGAACCCCCTCGACGTGCCGGAGACGGTGCTCGGCCAGCTCGGCAACCGGGTGCAGCACGCGCTGCGCGCCTTCACCCCCCGCGACCAGCGCGCCGTGCGCGCCGCCGCCGAGACCTTCCGGCAGAATCCCGGCTTCGATGTCGGAAAGGCGATTACCGAACTCGCCGTCGGCGAGGCGCTGGTGAGCTTCCTGGAGGCCAAGGGCACGCCCTCCATGGTCGAGCGGGCGCTGATCGCCCCGCCCCAGGGCCGGGTCGGGCCGCTGACGTCGGCGGAGCGCGCCGCGATCATCGGGCAGAGCCCGATGCGCGGGAAATACGACGAGGCGGTCGACAACGAGAGCGCCTACGAGATGCTGGCCCAGCGCAAGGGGCTGGATACCGCCCCGGCCGAGGCGGCGGCCCAGAGCGAGGGCGGGCTCTCCGGGATGCTCGGCGGGCTGCTCGGCGGCCTGTTCGGGAGCGGCGAGGAAGCGCCGAAGGGCAAAGGGGCGGGCAAGGGAACCGGCCGCACCAGGCGCCCGCCGCCGAGCCTCGCCGAGCAGGTCATCGGCAACGCCGCCCGCTCGATGGCGCGCAAGGTCGGCACCGAGGTGGGCAACGCGATCCTGCGGAATGTGCTGGGGGGACTGACGAAGCGGTAGGCGTCGGTTATGGCCCCTTCCAATCTATACGCGTGAAGCGTATATGTGGGGTCTCGACGACGTCTCGATCGAGATCTGCTTCGTCGATCGTGACGTCATGCTCGTCGCGATCGCGACCCCGGTCGGCACGTTCGAATTGATCGGAGAGGTCCGCATCCGCGCCGGGCTTCTCGTCATCGCGAACGCGCATATCCAAGGTCTCGAACCGGGTGCCCTCGGCCGGCAAGGGCTCAACACGGTCGCCCGGAAGATGATGGTGGAAGCCGATGTCCAAGGGCTTGTCGTTGAAGGAGGCACTCGCACGACGGGGCGCACCCGCGGCCGCCGACAGCGCCCCTTCCGGTTCCCCCATCCGTCTTCGTCTCGCGATGACGGATGACATCGGCCGGCCCGTCGATCTGGTCCGCCTCCTGAGCGCGCACGGCTTGTCGCTGAAGCGGTCGCATTCCGTCCTGAACCGGATCGCGGAGGGCGAGGCTGTGGCCGTCCGCCTCTGGAGCAAGACGCCCGACGCGCTTGTCGCCCAGCTCCGCTCGCTCGGTGTCGACGCACGGCCGCTGAGCGTGCCCGACGTGGACACGAAGGCGATTCGCAGCCGCCTCAACCTGTCCCAGGCCGACTTCGCCGTCCGCTTCGGCTTCGAACTCGACACGGTTCAGAATTGGGACCAGGGGCGACACGTGCCCGATCCGGCCACGCGGGTGCTGCTCGCGGTCATCGACCGCGATCCGGGCCTGGTCGATGCCGTGCTGGCCGCTCGCGGTCCGGCCGGCCGGCGCGACCGCGCGGATTGACAGACCAGCGATCCACCACTATCCGACCAACGCAACGCGCGGCTTCCTCGACGAAGTCCGCGCGTTTCGCGTTCGCGCGCTCACGGCCAAGCCCGGGTGACGCGGATGACCTGAACAAGAAGACGGCCCAGGCGCCTCGAGCGCCGGAGGCCGGCAGAGAACACGAGAGACAACGATGTTCGCAGTCATCAAGACCGGCGGCAAGCAGTACCGCGTTGCCGCCAACGACGTCATCACCGTGGCCACCCTCGAGGGCGAGGCCGGCGCCTCCGTCACCTTCGGCGACGTGCTGCTCTTCACGGATGGCGATGCCACCCAGATCGGCACCCCGCTCCTGTCGGGCGTCGGCGTCACCGGCGAGATCGTCCAGCACGGCCGCACCCGGAAGGTCATCGCCTTCAAGAAGCGCCGCCGCCAGAACTCGCGTCGCCGCCGCGGCCACCGTCAGGACTTCACGGTCGTGCGCATCACCGAGATCAGCGCCGGCGGCAAGACCTCGAAGGCCGAGCCGCGCAAGACCCGGAAGGCCGAGCCGGCCGCCGAGTCCGCCCCGGCCGCCGCCGAGTAAGACCGGCCGCACGCCTCGAACGCAGATCTAGAAATTCCGGAGCAATCCCATGGCACACAAAAAAGCAGGCGGCTCGTCCCGCAACGGCCGCGACTCCGCCGGCCGGCGCCTCGGCGTCAAGAAGTTCGGCTCGGAGGCCGTCATTCCGGGCAACATCATCGTGCGCCAGCGCGGCACGAAGTGGCATCCCGGCACCAATGTCGGCATGGGCAAGGACCACACCCTGTTCGCCCTGACCGAGGGCAAGGTGCAGTTCGAGACCCGGCGCGGCCGCGCGTTCGTCACCGTCGTACCAGTGGCCCAGGCCGCGGAGTAACGGCGGACGCTTGTCGCTGACGACGAAGCGAGCGTCCCGCCGGTGTCCCACACCGAACCGGCGGACGATCGCTGCGGCTTCAGGCGAAGCTTCGAGCGGATCGGAACACGGGGGAGGATGGGGCACCATCCTCCCCCTTCGTCGTCCCGGACGGCGCCGCACGGCGCTCTTCACTCACCGGCTCACGATGTTCCCCGATCTCACCCGCGACGATGTCTTCCGCATCGAGACGCGACGGCTCTGGCTGCGCTGGCCCATGGCCCGCGACGCCGAGGCCGTCTCGCGGCTCGCCGGCGATCCGGCCGTGGCCGAGAGGACCGCGCGGATCCCGACGCCGCTCCCGCTGCACGAGGCGGAGCGCTTCGTGATCCGGGCACGCGCCGCGAACACCGCGGGCGACGGGCTGATCATGGCCCTGTGCCGGCGGGCCTCGCCCGCGAACCTGATCGGGATCGTCTCGGTCGAGACCCGGCCGGACGAGCCGGAGCCGCATCTCGGCTACTGGCTCGGGCGCCCGTTCTGGGGCGAGGGACTGATGACCGAGGCGGCCGAGGCGCTGGTGGATGCCACCTTCGCCTATGCCGGCGGGCGGGTGCTCGCCTCGGCGGCGATGATCGGCAACACGGGTTCGCGGCGCGTGCTGGAGAAGTGCGGGTTCCGCCTCACCGGGGAATCGGCGCCGGTCTTCCCGGCACGCGGCGGAATCGTCCCGAGCCACACTTTCCGGCTCGACCGGGCGGCGTGGCTCGACCGGCACGGGACGGCGGCGGGGAGGCCCTCGCCGTGAGGACGCGAACGGTCGCCGGCATCGGAGCCGGCCTCACCGCGATCGCCCTCGGCAGCCTGATCTTCGCGATCACCCGCGAGGAGCCGCCGCCGCCGATCGAGCCCGTGGCCGCGCCCGCCCCGAAACCTCGGGGAGAGAGCCGGCTCTACTGCGAGTTCTACAACTTCGCCGGCCGCACGCCGAAGGTCGGCTTCTACTTCGCCTCCCCCGCGGGCGGCGGCACCGCCTACGGGCAGCTGTTCCAGCGGGAGGCGGACGGATCGCAGACGCTGTTCGACGAGCGCCCGAACTGGACCTACGATCGTTCGGGCGAGGCACCGACCCTGCGCTCGCCGGACGGGGCGATCCAGATCAACCTCTACGGCGACGGCGGCGCCAACGGCCGCCAGCCGGATGCCGGCGGGTGGTTCGAGGCGGGCCTGCGCAGCATCCAGTACCTCAACCTCGACGGCCAGTGCCGTCGCACCGAAAGCTGACCGGTCTCCGGTCCGAACAAGGCTAAGCACCGTGAAATTCCTCGACGAAGCCAAGGTCTACGTCCGCTCCGGCGACGGCGGTCCCGGCTGCGTCTCGTTCCGGCGGGAAAAGTTCATCGAGTTCGGCGGCCCGAACGGCGGCGACGGCGGGCGGGGCGGCGACGTCTGGATCGAGTGCGTGCAGGGGCTCAACACCCTGATCGACTACCGCTACCGCCAGCACTTCAAGGCGCGGAAGGGCGAGCACGGCATGGGCTCGAACTGCCACGGCGCCAAGGGCGAGGACGCGGTGCTCCAGGTGCCGGCGGGCACGCAGGTTCTCGCCGAGGACGGCGAGACCCTGATCGCCGACATGACCGAGGTCGGCCAGCGGGTGCGGCTCGCCAAGGGCGGGAACGGCGGCTTCGGCAACGCCTACTTCACCACCTCCACCAACCGCGCCCCGCGCCACGCCAATCCCGGCCAGGAGGGCCAGGAGATGTGGCTGATCCTGCGCCTCAAGCTCATCGCCGATGCCGGCCTCGTCGGCCTGCCGAACGCGGGCAAGTCGACCTTCCTGGCGACCGTCACCGCGGCCAAGCCGAAGATCGCTGACTACCCCTTCACCACGCTGCATCCCGGCCTCGGCGTGGTGCGCTCGGATGCCCGCGAGTTCGTGCTCGCCGACATTCCCGGCCTGATCGAGGGTGCCCACGAGGGCGTGGGCCTCGGCGACCGCTTCCTCGCCCATGTCGAGCGCTGCCGGGTGCTGCTCCACCTCGTGGAGGGCACCAGCGAGCACGCCGGCAAGGCCTACAAGCTGGTGCGGCGCGAACTCGAAGCCTATGGCGGGGGGCTGGCCGACAAGCCGGAGATCGTGGTTTTGTCCAAGGCGGACGCGCTCGACGCCGAGACGCTCAAGCAGCAGGTCGCCCGGCTCAAGCGCGCGGCGGGCGGCAAGCCGCTCGTGCTCTCGGCGGCCTCGGGGCAGGGGGTGCAGGAGGCTCTGCGCGCGATCCAGGCCCAACTCGACGGACAGGACGCGACGGAGGAGGCGGACGGGCCCGCCGAGCCGTGGCATCCCTAGTGCATCGTCCCGAAAGGTGGTCGCCGGCTTTCGGAAAACGACGATGCAACATCAATGATCGAGCGCATCGGCACCCCTGTCCGGAGCGGCGCTACGCCTCAGCGCGCGACCGGAGACGGGACTTGCCGCTTCGGCCTAACATCGGGCCATGCGCAGCGCTCTCGCCCTTCTCCTCGTCCTCGCCGCCTCCCCCGCCGTGGCGGAGCCGTCCTGCGCCGACCTGATCGAGCGGGTGCGGGCCGCGACCAAGGCCGAGGTCGCCGAGCGCGGCGCCGATTTCGCCCGGTTCGACGCCGGCCCGCGGACCGGGCTGACGCTCTCCTGCGCCGGAGACCAATCCTCCGTCGGCGCACAGTACAAGGGCGAGACCGCGCCGGCGGACTACGAGACGCTGTTCGTGCAGGCGGGCCACGCCGTGACGGGGATCGCGCCGGATCGCCTGCGCGAGGCGGCGCGGCAGGCCCAGGACGGGGCGCAGGCCAAGCGCCACAGCACGGTCGACGTGGACGGCGCCCGCGTCACCTGCGCCTCCATGCGGAGGGAGCAGGGTGCGCTCACCCAGTGCGCCCTGCTTCAGCGGCCGAGCACCTGATTCCTCCCGAGGGAAGTCGGGGCGCTGCCCCGACGGCCCCGCCAAAGGGATGATCCCTCTGGGATCCCGGCTTCAGGGTGCGCCCTGCACCAGGTCGTCCGCATCCAGCGTGCGGGCCACGGTGCGGGCGACGTTGACCAGCGCGGTCACCATCGGCGTGGCCGGGTCGCGGCGGGGGGCGACGAGGCCGATGGCGTGGCGCAGGTCCGGCTCGACGATCGGGATCGCCCGCAACCCCTCGGTCGGCCCCAGCGCGTCGGCGAGGATCGCCGGCATCACGCTCGCCCATTGCAGCGTGCGCACATGGGTCATCAGCACGACCATGGAGTTCGATTCCAGCGTCGGCGCCGGCTCGCCGCCGGCCGCGCGGAGCTGCTGGTCGATGATCCGCCGGTTCTGCATGTTCGGCGTCAGCAGGCAGAGCGGAATCCTCGCGAGCTCCGCCCAGGTGACGCTGGCCCGGTCGTCGTAGGGGCCGCCGGCCGCGGTGAGAAGCTGATAGTGCTCGGTGTAGAGCGGCACGGCGATGACGCGCCCGAGCGGCTCGTTGTCGAGATAGGTCAGCCCCGCATCGGCCTCGAGGTTGTCGATCAGCGAGAAGATCTCTTCCGAGGTCGTGGAGATGACGCTGAAGCGCACGTTCGGGTAGCGCGCCCGGTAGGGCGTAGTCAGCGCGGCCACCATGGGCAGCGCGGTCGGTACCGCGGCGATGCGCAGGTGGCCCGTCAGGCCGCGGCGCAGGGCCGCGACGTCGTCCTGCATGGCGCGGGCGTCGCCGACGATGCGCCGGCCCCAGGCGAGCACCCGGTCGCCCTCCGGCGTGAACCCCTGGAAGCGCGAGCCGCGCTGGACGAGGCGCACGCCGAAGCGGTCCTCCAGGCTCTTCACCCCCGCCGACAGGGTCTGCTGGGTGACGCCGCAGGCCTCGGCCGCGCGCCCGAAATGCTGCTCGCGGGCGAGCGCCAGCAGGAATTCCAGCTTGTCGATCACGGCCCCGGTCCCTGCGGCGCCGGTTCTTGGCCGGCTGAGGGTTGGTATGATGGCCGGCACGTCCTTGACAACGGCGACACGTGTTGTCAGCGATAACAACATGAGGGCCGTACTTCTCGAACGATCCCGGACAGTCCTCAGCGACGAAGCGTTTGTCGAGCTCAGCATGCGCTACGACAACGAGCGCGGGAAGGGCGATCATCGCCACCACGGCGAGCGGGAGGAGCCCTTCATGTTCACCACTCTGGGGGCGTTGCTGGACGCCTTCGAAGCGGATGTCGAGAGGATGCTGAGATGACGATGCTCTCGATCGGAATCGGCGGCATGGCCGATGCCAAGACCCGCATCCTCACCGCCGATGCCGGGCTGGAAGCGGCCGATACCGAGACCGGCGCGTGGCTCTATTTCGCGAGCTACGACGACATGCATCGGGTTCTCGCCCCGTCCCGCCTCGCCATCGTCAGAGCCATGGCGGGGCAAGGACCGCTGGCGATCCGCGAAGTCGCCCGGCGGGTCGGACGGGACGTCCAGGCGGTGCACCGCGACGTCGTCACGCTTGCGCAGGCCGGCGTGATCGATCGCTCCGATCAGGGCGTGACGTTCCCCTACGACCAGATCCGCTTCGCCTTCGAACTCGGCGTCGCCGCCTGACGCACAGCCCGGGAGGTCGTCCCGACCTGCGACGATCTCACCCCGCGTCGCTGGCACCCTCGCCCGCGAGCTGCGGATTGCGGGTGGCCGGGCGGACCGGGCTCTCGGCCGCGGGCTGCTCGTGGAGCGCCTTGTGGACCAGCGCGTTGAGC
The DNA here is from genome assembly GCF_040270385.1 of Methylorubrum podarium. Classification (NCBI taxonomy): domain Bacteria; kingdom Pseudomonadati; phylum Pseudomonadota; class Alphaproteobacteria; order Hyphomicrobiales; family Methylobacteriaceae; genus Methylorubrum; species Methylorubrum podarium. The sequence goes on from NZ_JBELQE010000094.1 coordinate 51,361, forward strand.
CGGTCGCCGGCCTCGTCGCTGTAGCCTTCGAGGTCGCGGCGCATTTTCGGCGTCCAGAACGCCACGATGTGGTTGTGGATGCCCGCCACCGCCTCGTCCTCCGGGTAGGACTGGAAGAACAGGGCGATCTGGTTGGCCATCCGCACCAGCTTGTCGTTCGGATTCGTCGCGCTCATCGGCTGCTCGGGCTCTGAATTTTGAACTTGATACCGTTCCAGGCGGATCGGCTTCCCGTCATTGCGAGCGAATGCGAAGCAATCCGGTCGCGCGACCTCTCCGGATCGGGCGGCGCACTGGATCGCTTCGGCTCCGCCTCGCAGTGACGGGGATAGGCGGCCGCTCCGTCACATCGGGCTCCATGAGCCGGGCAGGCCGAGGTCCGCCCGACTCCAGAAGATTTACTCCGCGGCTTCGGCGATGCGGGTGAGCGAGAAGTCTTCCTCGTAGAACTTCGCCTGCCAGTCGGAGGGCCGGTTCGTGCGCCGCACCTGCACCGCCGTCACCTTGTATTCCGGGCAGTTGGTGGCCCAGTCCGAATAGTCGGTGGTGATGACGTTGGCGCCGGTCTTGGCGTGGTGGAAGGTCGTGTAGACGATCCCCGGCTGCATCCGCTCGGTGACCTTGGCCTTCAGCGCGATATCACCGGACCGGCTCTCCAACGCGACGAGGTCGCCGTCGACGATGCCGCGCATCTCCGCGTCGAAGGGGTGGATCTCCAGCACGTCCTCCTCGTGCCAGCGGGAATTCTCGGTGCGCCGGGTCTGCGCGCCGACATTGTACTGGGAGAGGATGCGGCCGGTGGTCAGGATCAGCGGGAACTTGCCCGTGGTCCGCTCGTCGGTGGGCACGTATTCCGTGATCATGAAGCGGCCCTTGCCGCGCACGAACCGGTCGACGTGCATCATCGGGGTGCCGAGCGGCGCCTTCTCGTTGCACGGCCACTGGATCGAGCCGAGTTCCTCCAGCTTCTCGTAGGAGACGCCGGCGAAGCTCGGGGTGAGGCGGGCGATCTCGTCCATGATCTCGGACGGATGCGTGTAGTTCATCTCGTAGCCCAGCGCGCGGGCGAGCAGGATCGTGCCCTCCCAGTCGCCGTAGCCGCCGAGCGGGGACATCACCTTGCGCACGCGGCTGATGCGCCGCTCCGCGTTGGTGAAGGTGCCGTCCTTCTCCAGGAACGAGGCGCCCGGCAGGAAGACGTGGGCGTACTTGGCCGTCTCGTTCAGGAAGATGTCCTGGATCACGATGCACTCCATGGCCTTGAGGCCGGAGGTCACGTGGTGGGTGTCGGGGTCGGACTGGGCGATGTCCTCGCCCTGGATGTACATGCCCTTGAACGTGCCGCCGACGGCCTCGTCCAGCATGTTGGTGATGCGCAGGCCCGGCGCGTTGTCGAGCTTGGCCCCCCAGATCGCCTCGAAGCTCTCGCGGGTGGCGTCGTCCGAGACGTGGCGGTAGCCCGGCAGCTCGTGCGGGAACGAGCCCATGTCGCAGGAGCCCTGCACGTTGTTCTGGCCGCGCAGCGGGTTCACGCCGGCACCGACCATGCCGATGTTGCCGGTGGCCATGGCGATGTTGGCCATGCCCATCACCATGGTCGAGCCCTGGCTGTGCTCGGTCACGCCGAGACCGTAGTAGATCGCGGCCTTGCCCCCCGTGGCGTAGAGCCGGGCGGCGGCACGGATCTCCTGCGGATCGACGCCGGTGATCGCCTGCGCGGCCTCCGGAGAGTTGCGCTCCTCGGCGATGAAGCGGGCCCAGGACTCGAACTCGGCGAGGTCGCAGCGCTCGCGCACGTAGTCCTCGGCGACCAGCCCTTCCGTGACGATGACGTGGGCGAAGGCGTTGATGAAGGCGACGTTGGAGCCGGGCTTCAAGGGCAGGTGATGGTCGGCCCGGATGTGGGGCGACTTCACGAGGTCGATCTTGCGAGGGTCGGCGACGATGAGGCGGGCGCCCTCGCGGAGCCGCTTCTTCATCCGCGAGCCGAAGACCGGGTGGCCGTCGGTCGGGTTGGCGCCGATGACGAGGATCACGTCGGATTCCTCGACCGACTTGAAGTCCTGCGTGCCGGCCGAGGTGCCCAGCGTGGACATCAGGCCGTAGCCCGTCGGCGAGTGGCAGACGCGGGCGCAGGTGTCGACGTTGTTGTTGCCGAAGGCGGCGCGCACCAGCTTCTGGACGAGGTAGGCCTCCTCGTTGGTGCAGCGCGACGAGGTGATGCCGCCGACCGAGTCGCGGCCGTACTTCGCCTGGATGCGCTTGAACTCGGAAGCGGCGTGGTTGATCGCCTCCTCCCAGGAGACCTCGCGCCACGGATCCGTGATCTTGGCGCGGATCATCGGCTTGGTGATGCGGTCCTTGTGGGTGGCGTAGCCGTAGGCGAAGCGGCCCTTCACGCAGCTATGGCCCTCGTTCGCCTTGCCGCCCTTGTAGGGCACCATGCGCACGACCTTGTCGCCCTGCATCTCGGCCTTGAAGGCGCAGCCGACGCCGCAATAGGCGCAGGTCGTCACCGCCGCGTGGTCGGGCTGGCCGTACTGGTGGATCGTCTTCTCCTGCAGGGTCGCGGTCGGGCAGGCCTGGACGCAGGCGCCGCAGGACACGCACTCGGACTGCATGAAGTTGGTCGGGCCCGCCGCCACGCGGCTGTCGAAGCCGCGGCCCTCGATGGTCAGCGCGAAGGTGCCCTGCGTCTCCTCGCAGGCGCGGACGCAGCGGTTGCAGACGATGCACTTCGACGGGTCGTAGGTGAAGTAGGGGTTCGACTCGTCCTTCGGCAGGTAGCGGTCGGAGGACGGCTTGACGTGGTTGTCGCCCTCATAGCCGTAGCGCACGTCGCGCAGGCCCACCTGGCCGGCCGTGTCCTGCAGCTCGCAATCGCCGTTGGCGGCGCAGGTCAGGCAGTCGAGCGGGTGGTCGGAGATGTAGAGCTCCATCACGCCCTTGCGCAGGCGATGCAGCTTGTCGGTCTGCGTGTGCACCACCATGCCGTTCTCGGCCGGCGTGGTGCAGGAGGCGGGCGTGCCGCGCCGCCCGTCGATCTCCACGAGGCACATGCGGCAGGAGCCGAAGGGCTCAAGCGAGTCGGTGGCGCAGAGTTTGGGGATCTTGGTCCCCATATGCATCGCCGCGGCCATGACCGAGGTGCCGGCGGGCACCGTCACGCTCTCGCCGTCGATGGTCAGCGTCACCGTCTGCTCGTTGAGCCGGATCGGGGTGCCGTAGTCGATTTCCTTGATGAGGGTCATGTGACGGCCTCCTCACTCGGCCGCGACGGGCAGGTCGCCCGCGCGCCGAAAATCCTCGGGGAAGTTCGTGATCGCGCTCATCACGGGCATCGGCGTCAGGCCGCCCATGGCGCAGAGCGAGCCGTCTGTCATGATCTCGCAGAGATCCTCGACGAGCTTGAGATTGGCCTCCGGGCGGATGCCGGAGATGACCTTGTCCATGGTCTCGACGCCGCGGGTGGCGCCGATGCGGCAGGGGGTGCACTTGCCGCAGGATTCGGTGGCGCAGAACTCGAAGGCGAAGCGGGCCTGACGCGCCATGTCCACGGTGTCGTCGAACACGACGATGCCGCCATGGCCGACGAGGCCCTTCTTGGCCGCCATCGCCTCGTAATCGAGGGGAGTGTCGAGGAGTTCGTCCGGGAAGTAGGCGCCGAGCGGGCCGCCGACCTGCACCGCCCGCACCGGCCGGCCCGACATCGTGCCGCCGCCGAAATCCTCGATGACCTCGCGGATGGTGATGCCGAAGGCGTACTCGATCAGGCCGCCCTGCCGGATGTTGCCGGCGAGCTGGATCGGCAGGGTGCCGAGCGAGCGGCCCATGCCGTACTCGGCATAGGCCTTGGCGCCGTGCTCCATGATCCACGGCACCGCCGTGAAGGTCATGACGTTGTTGACCAGCGTCGGCTTGCCCAGAAAACCCTTCAGCGCCGGGATCGGGGGCTTGGCCCGGACGATGCCGCGCTTGCCCTCGAGGCTCTCCAGGAGCGAGGTCTCCTCGCCGCAGATATAGGCGCCGGCCCCGAGCCGGACTTCCAGATGGAAGTTTTTGCCAGAACCCAGAATGTTGTCGCCGAGCACGCCGGCTTTCACGCCGTTGGCGATGGCGTCGCGCAGGGTCTTGAAGCTCTGCGGATACTCGGAGCGGCAGTAGATGTAGCCCCGCGTCGCGCCGGTCGCGACGGCCGCGATGGTCATGCCCTCGATCAGGTTGAAGGGGTCGCCCTCCATCATGATCCGGTCGGCGAAGGTGCCGGAATCGCCCTCGTCGGCGTTGCAGACCACGTATTTCTGGTCCGACTGGGCCAGCATCACCGTGTTCCACTTGATGCCCGCCGGGAAGCCGGCGCCGCCGCGCCCGCGCAATCCGGAGTCGCGCACCTGGGCGACGACGCCCTCGGCGTCGAGCTTCAGCGCGGCTTCCAGGCCGCGATAGCCGCCATGGGCCCGGTAATCCTCGACGGAGACCGGATCGACCACGCCGCAGCGGTGAAAGGTCAGGCGGTGCTGCTTGGCGAGGAAGGGGATCTTCTCAGGGTCTCCGAGGCGCAGCGCGTGCGCGCCGCCCTCGACGAAGCCGGCATCGAGCAGGCTCTCGACGTCGGCCGGCGTGACCGGGCCGTAGGCGATGCGGCCCTCAGGCGTCGCGACCTCGACCATCGGCTCGAGCCAGAGCATGCCGCGGGTGCCGGTGCGGACGATGCGCAGGTCGAGGCCGCGGGCTTCCGCGCCGGCGAAGATCGCGCGGGCGACGCGGTTGGCGCCGAGGCCCAGGGCGACGGCGTCCTGCGGGACGTAGACGGTGATGCTCACGCGCGGGCCTCCTTGAGGGCGGCGTCGAGGGATTCGGCGGAGAGGCGAGCGAGCGGCTCGTCATCGATCAGGGCGGCCGGCGCGTTGGCGCAGAGGCCCAGGCAGTAGACCGGCTCGACGGTGACGCCGTCGGCGCTGGTGCCGTGCCAGTCGCAGCCCATGCGGGAGAGGATCTCGCCGTGGAGCCGGTCGGAGCCCATCGCCTGGCAGGCCTCGGCCCGGCACAGCTTCACGTGGCGGCGTCCGGCCGGCGGCTCGCGGCGGAAGTCGTGGTAGAAGGTCAGACAGCCATGCACTTCGGCGCGGGACAGATTGAGCGCGTCGGCGATCATCGGCACCGCCTCGGCGTCGACGTAGCCGAACGTCTCCTGCAGAGCATGCAATATAGGGAGAGTTGCCCCTTCCAGAGATTGAAGCTCGGCGACGATCCCGGCGGCGCGGGAGGCGTTCCAAGGCTCGGCACCAGCCATGTTTTCCTGCCTAACTTGGTTTTGTTCTAAGGCTGGATCCAACCAAAGCCGGCACTAAAGTTCAATCGAGCTGTCTCGTGGTTCGACAAAAATTCTCGATCAAAACGGCGAGTTTGCACTGCATCAACCGTATAACCGACAACTAAAATTTTTTTGAATCGCCACTCAAGCTTTTCTTGAGAAAGGGCGGGGCAGCAGCGCGTCCGCGTCCGATTCCCGAGACAGATGAGGGGTTTGCCGGCGATCGGCCGGGGCCGGCGCGCCGGCGGGAAATCCGGCGAGGTCGGTGGCCCGGTCGTGTTCGCGGTCCGCTGTCAGCCCTCGATCGCGGCGTAGGTCAGCACCCGCAATTCCCGGCGCAGGGGCAGGGCGGAGGAGGGGACGAGCTGCGCCAGCAGCACCACCGCCATGTCCTCGTCGGGATCGATCCAGAACGAGGTGCTCGCCACCCCGCCCCAGGAGACCTCACCCGGCGTCCCGAGGATCTGGGCGCGGGCCGGGTCGAGCATGACCGAGACGCCCAGCCCGAAGCCGATCCCGGCGTAGGACGATTCGGCGAAGCGCGGCTGGCCCATGGCGGCGAGGTCGCCAGGCAGGTGGTTCATGATCATCAGCGCGACGGTCTTGCGCCCGAGAAGCCGCACGCCGTCGAGCACGCCGCGATTGAGGATCAGCCGGCAGAAGCGCAGGTAGTCGGCGGCGGTGGAGACGAGCCCGCCCCCACCCGAGGCCAGGGGCGGCGGCGCCAGGAAGCGGCTGCCGACGCTGTCGTCGTAGAGGCGGAGCTGTCCGGTGCGGTCGAAGGCGTAGTTCGCCGCGAACCGCGCCCGCTTCTCCTCGGGCACGAAGAAATCTGTGTCGTCCATGCCGAGCGGTTGCAGGATGCGCGCGCGCATGAAATCCGAAAAATCCTGGCCCGACACCACCGCCACGAAGTGGCCGAGCACGTCGGTGGCCACCGAGTAGTTCCACTCCGCCCCCGGCTGGGCCAGCAGCGGCTGGCGCGCGAGCCGCGCGACCAGCTCGCCCAGCGGCAGGGTGGAGGTCTGGAAGTCGATCTCGTTCTGGCGGTAGAGCGCGTCGACGAGGGTCGCCTCCATGAAGCCGTAGGTCAGGCCGCTGGTGTGGGTAAGGAGGTCGCGGATGGTGATCGGGCGCAGGGCCGGCTCGGTCTCGAGCCGTGCCCGGTTGCCGCCGGTCATCACCCGCATCTCCCCGAACTCGGGCAGGAAGCGCGCGATCGGGTCGTCGAGCTGGAACCGGCCCTCCTCGTAGAGCATCAGCACCGCGAGCGAGGTCAGCGGCTTCGTCATCGAGTAGATGCGGGTGATGGTGTCGGCGGCGAACGGCTTTTCCCGCGCGAGGTCGGCGTGGCCTTGGGCGCGGAAGAAGGCGGTCCGTCCGCCGCGCAGCACGCTCACCGAGAGGCCGGCGAGGCGCCCGCTCTCGACGTAGCCCCGCATCCAGGAATCGATCCGCTCCAGGCGGTCTGGGCAGAGGCCGACGGCTCGGGGATCGGTCTCGACCTGCATGCGCGGCTCCTCGCGTTCCTGTCCGAGGCCGGTGTAGCGGCTCGGAGCAACGTCCCGAAAGGTGGTTGCCGGCTTTCGGGACATGACGATGCTCGAGCGCACGGCGGCGCCGGCCCGAAAACCCTCACCAGCCCATCGTGCCGGGCCCACCCTTGAAGGGTCCGACGAGCCCCGGCGTGATCCAGCCGCCGTAGAAGCCGCCGGGCTGCGGCTCGGCCCGCACGTCGCCGACGAGGCAGGCCTCCATCGGCCCGGCATAGAAGGCGACGTAGCCGGCGATGGGCCGGAAGCCCGGGGTCGGGTCGGGATAGGCCCAGGCCGCTCCCGGCGCCGTTGCGTCGCCGCCGGTCACGTCGAACAGCACGGCACGGCCCTTCCACTCGCAGAGGCCGGCCCGGCGCGGCGCCCCGAGGACGCCGTCCGCGATATCCTGGGGCGCGAAGTAGTAGGTCGGCGGATGGCTCGTCTCCAGCACCCGGAAGCCGGCCGTGGTCGCGGCGATGGTCCGGCCGCCGAGGATGACGGCCAGCCGCTCCGGCACCGGCTCCAGCCGGGGCGGGCGGGGATAGTCCCAGACGCTTTCCTGCCCCGGGCCGGGGCGGACGGGGATGGGCCGCACGGGCTCCTCCGTTGCTGTCGCATCACCGGCGCATCACCGGCGCATCACCGGTTTGTCGCAACCGGCCCTCATGCTAGCGCAGGCAGAGCCCGAGGGAAGCCAGCCCAAAGAAACCAAGGGAAGGACGACGCCGTGAGCGAAGCCGCACGCCAGACCACAGACATCGCCCTGTTCCTCGATTTCGACGGCACCCTGGTCGAGATCGCACCGCGGCCCGACGCGGTGCAGGTCGATCCCGGTCTCGTGCCCGCCCTGGAGCGGCTGCGCGAACGGCTCGGCGGAGCCCTCGCCATCGTCACCGGGCGGCCGGTCGCGGTGATCGACGATTTCCTGAAGCCGGCCCGATTCGACATCGCCGGCCTGCACGGGGTCGAGCGCCGGGTGCAGGGGCGCCTCAGCGGCGGACGGCCGGAGGATCACCCGGACCTGCGCGCGGGCGTCGAGCGGCTCCATGCGGAGACGGCGCGCTACGAGGCCGTGCTGATCGAGGACAAGGGCGCCTCGGTCGCGGTCCACTGGCGGCTCGCGGCGCCGGGCGACGCGCAGGCCGCGGAAGCCATCGTCAAGGCCGTGGCGAGCGATCTCGGCGCCGCCTACCGGCTCCAGCTCGGCAAGGCGGTCGGCGAGATCGTGCCGGCCGACGCCACCAAGGGACACGCCATCCGCGCCTTCCTGGAGGCGGCTCCCTATGCCGGCCGGCGGGCCGTGTTCCTCGGCGACGACCGCACCGACGAGATCGCCTTCGCCTCCGTCAACGAGGATGGCGGGGTCAGCGTGCGCGTCGGCGAGGGCGAGACGGTGGCCGGGCGCCGTCTCGCCGACCCGGCCGAGGTGCGGGCGCTGCTCGCCGCCTGGGCCGAAGGCGCGCCGATCGACCCAGACGCGCTGCCCACCGCCTGACGCCGTCCACCGCTTGCCGAACCGCCCGCGAACCCTTTGTTTAGGGTGCGGCAAAAGGACGACAAAGGGCGACGGCGGATGTTCGAATTCCCGGTGCTGATCGGCGATATCGGCGGGACGAATGCCCGCTTCGGCCTGATCGAAAGCAAGGGGGCACCGCCCCGCCTCCTCTCCCGCGAGGCCACCCACGGCCATCCGCATCCGAGCGCGGCGATCCGGGCGTCCCTGGCCCAGAGCGGCGCTCCGGCGCCCCGCTCGGCGATCCTGGCGATCGCGGGCCGGGTCGATGCGCCCGCCGTCCCGCTCACCAATGCCGACTGGCTGGTGGACGCCGCCGCGGTCGGCCGGGATTTCGGGCTCGCGCGGGTCGCCCTCGTCAACGATTACGTCCCGGTGGCGGCGGGCGCGGCCGGCATCGCGCCCGACGACCTCACCCCGATCGGCCCGGCGCGCGGCGACGCGAGCGGGCCCCGCCTCGTCCTGGGGCCGGGCACCGGCTTCGGCGCCGCCGCCCTGATTCCCTACGAGGACCGCCTCGCCATCGTCTCGACCGAGGCCGGCCACACCGATCTCGGGGCGATCGACGCGGAGGAGGCCGAGATCTGGCCGGCGGTCGAGCGCGTCGACGAGCGGGTGACGGTGGAGACGCTGCTCTCCGGTCCGGGGCTCGCCCGGCTCTACGCGGCGATCCGCGCGGTGCGGGAGGGCGGCGACGGCGGGCCGTGCGATCCGGCCGAGATCACCAGCGCCGGGCTGTCCGGCGAGGACCCGCACGCGCGGGCCGCTCTGGCGCTGTTCGGCCGGCTGCTCGGCCGGGTCTGCGGGGATCTGGCCCTGACCTTCCTCGCCACCGGCGGGGTCTATATCGGCGGCGGCATCGCCCCGCGGATCGTGCCGATCCTGCGCGAGGGCGATTTCCGCGATGCCTTCGAGCGCAAGGCGCCCTTCGCCGAGCAGATGCGCGCCATCCCCACCAGCGTCATCACCGTGAAGGATCCCGCCTTCAGCGGCCTCGCGGCGCTGGCGAGCGAGGGCGGGCGCTTCGTCTATCACGGGCAGACCTGGAGGCCCGAGGGCTGAACCGGACCTCACCGGACCTCATCCCGTCGCGCCCAACCTGCCACTGGCGCCGGCCGAACGGTCTGTTAACCATGGGTCGCGATAAGCTCGACCGTCCGGCCCGCCTCGTCCCGAGACGGCCGGAGCGTGGAGCCGCCCAGAGTCCCGACCATGCGCGCCAAGCCTTTCCTTTGCGCCCGCTTCCTCGTCCTCGCGGGGGCACTCGCTCTCCCGGTCGCGGCTCAGGCCGCGCCGCGGGCCCACAAGACGAAGGCGGCCCCGGCGGGCGTCGCCGTCGATTACAGCGTCAACCTCGCCGGCATCCCGATCGGCAACGCCCAGCTCAGCGGCGCCTTCGAGGGCGCCCGCTACCGGATGGACGTCTCGGCGGTGCTGACCGGCCTCGTCGGCGCGGTCACCGGCGGGCAGGGCTCGGCCCGCTCCTCGGGCAGCATCGCCGCGGCGCCGCTGCCGAGCGCTTTCTCGATCGCCACCCGCACCAGCGGCTCGGGCATCGCCGTGCGCATGGCGCTGGCCAACGGCAACGTCACCCAGGCCGAGGTGACCCCGCCGCTGCTCGACACCGGCGACCGGGTGCCGGTCACGGCGGCGGCCAAGCGCGGCGTGATCGATCCGGCGAGCGCCCTGATGATGCCGGCCCGCGCCCGGGCCGAGCTGACCGATCCGGAGAACTGCAACCGCACGCTCCCCGTCTTCGACGGCGCCACCCGCTTCAACGTGGTGCTGAGCTACGGCGAGACCCGGCAGGTGGAAAAGCCCGGCTACAGCGGCCCGGTGCTCGTCTGCAACGCCCGCTACGTCGCCATCGCCGGCCACCGGCCCGACCGGCCGGGGGTGAAGTTCATGGAGGAGAACCGCGACATGTCGGTCTGGCTCGCCCCCGTGGAGGGGACGCGGGTGCTGGTGCCGATGCGGATCTCGGTGCGCACGACGCTCGGCACCAACATTATCGAGGCGACCCGCTGGACGCGCACCGGCACCGCGACCGCGGCGAGCGGCGAGGCGCAGCCGGCGGCCGTGGCCGACGCGAGCCTGGCGCAGCGGTAGTTTTCTCGGACGGGGATCGGCGATCCCACCCTCGTCCTCATCCTGAGGTGCCCGCGTCAGCGGGCCTCGAAGGATCCTCCAGCTCCCGCGCGGCTCCTGGACGATCCTTCGAGGCCGACGCTGCGCGCCGGCACCTCACGATGATGGGTCCGGGCGGGATCGAGCAAGGATCGATAGAGCTCCGATGCGGCCAGGATGTTCAACCATGCGCCGGTTCGCAACCGCCTCGATCTGTAAGAACAATCTGCGAGTCGCTGGCCTTGCTGTGGCGCTGCTCGCCTCCGGCGCGGCAAGAGCCGGAGACCCCCTCACGGCCGGTCCCGATTGCGGACCCGACGCCTTCTCCTCCGCCCAGGTGATCGAAGGCCGGCCGCCCCGCCGCGGCCCGCTCACGGCGATGCCCGACACGCTCTGCACCGACCTGACGCCGCAGCAGCCGCAACCCCGGATCGACATCTACGCCTATCCCAGCCTCGGCGCCCCGGCTGGCGCACCGACGCCGGGCGTCCCATATGAGGGAAGGCCGCCGCGGTTCGCACCGTCCCGCTAGCGGCCGTTCTCCGTCGCAGGGCTTGCCGGCCCGGCTGCCCTCCGCTTCTCCGACGGCCCTCGATGCCGCAGGGATCGCCGCCCTCAGCATGACGCTTCGCACCCTTCACCGCGAGGCCCGCGCGCGCGGGGTCACGGCGGTGCTCGGCCCGACCAATACGGGCAAGACGCACATGGCGATCGAGCGGATGCTGCTGCATCCGACCGGCATGATCGGCCTGCCCCTGCGGCTCCTCGCCCGCGAGGTCTATCTCCGGGTCGTCGCCAAGGTCGGGGTCGAGAACGTCGCCCTCGTCACCGGCGAGGAGAAGATCAAGCCGGACCGGCCGCGCTACTGGATCTGCACCATCGAGGCGATGCCGCGCGATCTGGAGGTCGCCTTCGTGGCGATCGACGAGATCCAGCTCGCCGCCGACATGGATCGCGGCCACGTCTTCACCGACCGGCTGCTCTACCGGCGCGGGCGCGAGGAGACGCTGCTGATCGGCTCCTCGACCATGCTGCCGCTGGTGCAGGCCCTGATTCCCGGCGTGCAGACGACGACGCGGCCCCGCCTCTCGAACCTGACCTTCGCGGGCGAGAAGAAGATCTCGCGGCTGCCGCACCGCACGGCGATCGTCGCCTTCTCGGCGGAGGAGGTCTACGCCATCGCCGAGCTGATCCGGCGCCAGCGCGGCGGCGCAGCGGTGGTGCTCGGCGCCCTCTCGCCCCGCACCCGCAACGCCCAGGTCGAGCTCTACCAGTCCGGCGAGGTCGACTACCTCGTGGCCACCGACGCGGTCGGGATGGGGCTCAACCTCGACGTCGATCACGTCGCCTTCGCCGCCAACTGGAAATACGACGGCAGCCGCTTCCGCAAGCTGACCCCGGCCGAGATGGGCCAGATCGCGGGCCGCGCCGGTCGCCACATCGCCGACGGTACCTTCGGCTCGACGGGGCGCTGTCCGCCCTTCGAGCCGGAGATGATCGAGGCGCTGGAGACGCACGATTTCGACCCGGTGCGCCTGCTGCAATGGCGCAACCCGGACCTCGACTTCGCCTCCCTCGAGAAGCTCCAGGCGAGCCTCGACGAGCACCCGCACGAGCAGGGCCTCACCCGCGCGCCGATGGGCGAGGACCAGCAGGCGTTCGAGATCCTCATGCGCGAGGACGACATCCGTGACATGGCGCAGAGCCCGTCCGCGGTAAGGCGCCTGTGGGACACCTGCGGCGTGCCGGACTACCGCAAGGTCCATCCCCAGACCCATGCCGACCTCGTGGCGCAGCTCTACCGCTTCCTGATGCGCGGCATGGCGGGGCGCATCCCCAACGACTGGTTCGCCCGCCACGTGGCGATGATCGACCGCACCGACGGCGACATCGACGCCCTGTCCCAGCGCATCGCGCAGGGGAGGACCTGGACTTTCGTGGCGAATCGCCCCGACTGGTTGCTCGATCCTCTGCATTGGCAGGGCGAGACGCGTCGGGTAGAGGACAGATTGTCCGACGCCCTGCACGAGCGCCTCGCGAGCCGCTTCGTCGACAGGCGCACCAGCGTCCTGATGCGGCGCTTGAGAGAGAAGACGATGCTGGAAGCCGAAATCACCTCCGGCGGTGACGTCACCGTCGAGGGTCAACATGTGGGCCGTCTTCACGGCTTCCAATTCGTGCCCGACCCCCAGGCCGAGGGCCACGAAGCCAAGACCCTGCGCTCCGCCGCCGAGAAGGCGCTGGCCGGTGAGATCGAGGCGCGGGCCGACCGCTTCGCCTCGGTCGCCGACGCCGCGCTGGTGCTCTCGCACGACGGCGTCATCCGCTGGACCGGCGATCCGGTCGCCAAGCTGACGCCGGGCGACAAGCTGTTCGAGCCGGGACTTCGCCTCGTCGCCGACGACAGCCTCGCCGGCGCGTCCCGCGAGAAGGTCGAGGCGCGGCTGACCGCGTGGCTGCGCGCCCACGTCGTGCGCCTGCTCGGGCCGCTGATGGAGATCGAATCGGCCGCCGACCTCACCGGGCTCGCCCGCGGCATCGGCTACCAGGTGGTCGAGGCCCTCGGCGTGCTGGAGCGGGCCAAGGTGGCGCACGAGATGCGCAGCCTCGATCAGGACGGGCGGGCGAATCTGCGCCGCCACGGCGTCCGCTTCGGCGCCTACCACATCTTCCTGCCGGCCCTGCTGAAGCCGGCGCCGCGCACCCTCGCCGCCCAGCTCTGGGCGCTCAAGAGCGGCGGCCTCGACCAGCCGGGCCTCGACGAGATCGCGCATCTGGCCGGTTCGGGCCGCACCTCGATCAAGGTCGATCCGGCCATCGCCAAGGGCCTCTACCGTGCCGCCGGCTTCCGGGTCTGCGGCGAGCGGGCGGTGCGCGTCGATATCCTGGAGCGGCTCGCCGACCTGATCCGCCCGGCCATCGCCTACCGCCCCGGCACGACGCCGGGCGAGCCCCCGGCCGGCACCGCCGACGGCGACGGCTTCGTGGCCACCGTCAACATGACCTCGCTGGTCGGCTGCTCGGGCGAGGACTTTGCGTCGATCCTGAAGTCGCTCGGCTACGTCGCGCAAGTACGCCCCGGCCCGGCCATCACCGTGCCGCTGGTCGCGGCCGCCCCGACCATCCCCGCCGCACGGCCCAGTGAAGCCGCGCCCGAGGAAACGGTTCGTGAGGGCGTGAGCGACGACGCCGCGCAGGAGACGGCGCCGGAGACCGCTGAGGCCGAGACGAGCGCGGAGCCGGCGGGCGAGACGGCCGCCACCGAGGCGACCGCCGACAGCGCGGCGGAAGCGCCGGCCGAGGCCACCGATGCCCAGGCTGCCGATGCCGAGACCGCTGCTTCCGAAACGGAGGCTCCCGTGATCGGGGCCGCCCCGGCGGAACAGGCTGAGCCGTCTGCCGAAGCCCCCGCTCCGGTCGAGGAGCCGGCAGCGGCTGAGGCTGCGACGGACGCCGCCGCCCCGGAATCCTCTGCCCCGATGCCGACCGAGACCGCGGAAGCGGCGCAGGCGGCGGCCGCGACGGGAGAGGTCGAGGCCGTGGACGCGGCCGATTCGGCCGTTCCCGCCGACGAGCCTGCGTCCGAGACGGCAACGGAGGAGACCGGTGCCGAGCCGGCGGAACCGGCAGCCCCCGAGACCGTCGAGGTCTGGCATCTGCACCGTCCGCAGCGCCACGCCGGTCAGCGGCCCGGCCGCGGCCAGGGCCGCCCGGACGGACGTCAGGAGGGCCGGCAGGACGGTCGCCAAGATGGCCGTCAGGATGGCCGTCACGGCGAGCGCCGGGGCGACGGCCCGCGCCGTCCCCGCGAGGACCGTCCGGAGGGCGGCCGTCCGGCCCGGGCCGAGGGCCGGGGCGACGGGCGCCGGGACGGACAGGGGGAGGGCGGCCCGCGCCGCGACCACCCCGGCAACCGCAACCGGCCCGATCGCCGCGACGAGAACCGCCGCCCGAACGCCGAGCAGCGCCCGCCGCGCCGCGAGCGCCAGCCCGATCCCGATTCGCCCTTCGCCGCCCTCGCCGCGCTGAAGGCGAAGCTCGAATCCGACGGGGGCAAGCGCTGAGCGCGTCGCGTCCGGACAGGGAATGAGCGCGGGGCGCCAGCGCCTCGACAAGTGGCTGTGGTTCGCGCGCTTCGCGCGGACCCGCTCGATGGCGGCCCGGCTCGTCACCGACGGCCATGTCCGCGTGAACGGGACCCGCGCCGACGCACCGGCCAAGGCGGTCCATTGCGGCGACGTGCTCACCGTCGCCGCCCCCCACGGCACGATGCTGGTGCGGGTGCTCGATCTCGGCGAGCGCCGGGGGGGTGCCCCGGAGGCGCAGCGGCTCTACGAACCGGTCGGCGCGGCCGAGTCCTGAAGCCCCGATCGCGGCAATCTTCTCTCCCGGCAAACCTGCCGCTTGATCATCGTCGCGCGAGCCTCTAAGCGGTCCGCGCCTTTACGTCCGGCATTGGCCGGCGTGTCCGCGATAGGAATGCACGATGGGCAAGGAAAAGTTCTCCCGTACCAAGCCGCACTGCAACATCGGCACGATCGGGCACGTCGATCACGGCAAGACGTCGCTGACGGCGGCGATCACCAAGG